>JAHFHZ010000025.1 GCA_023246715.1 Candidatus Magasanikiibacteriota bacterium
TAGGATAGTGGTTTATTTAGTAAACTCGCCATCCTACCAGAAAATTACCAAAAATACGATGTGTTCGGTTTTATCTTTTAAATCTGTAAAAAGTGTTCGCTTTTATCTTTTTGGTAACAATGGTTGACAAAAAAATTTGGTTTGATATACTGGCCACACTTTACTTTTATAGGGTTATGCAAAAAGCTATCCATCCAACCTATTACCCCGAAGCGCGCGTTACCTGTGCCTGTGGGAGCGTCTTTACTACTGGTAGTACCCTGCCAGAAATTCGTATTGAATTGTGCAGCCTGTGCCATCCGTTTTATACCGGCAAACAAAAGTTCGTTGATACTGCCCGGCGCGTGGAAAAGTTCGAGGAACGGAACAAAAAAGTTGCCGACGCTTCGGCTGTCCGCAAAGGCAAAAAGGCCAAAAAAGTGGCCCTGGTTGCCAAAAAGACTGCCAAAAAAGCCGCCGAACAAACCGCTCCAGCGCTTTAGCTATTGAAACCAAAACAGACTGGGTGATTCTCGCTAGTCTGTTTTTTGTTAGCTAAATAGTTTAAAATAATCCTATGATGCAAAAATACCAAGAATTACTTGCCAAATACCAGGGCCTCGAGGCCAGCCTGGCTGACAGCCAGTTATTAGCCGACCCCGAAAAAATAAAAAAAACCAACCAAGAATATAGCAGCTTGCATGAAGTAGCCCAAAAAATTAAAGAGCTCCGGGGCCTCGAGGCCAGCCTGGCTGACACCGCTGTGCTGATTACCACCGAACCCGACTCTGAATTACGGGGCCTGGCAGAAATCGAAAGCACTGAAATCAACGCCAAAAAAATCGCGCTCGAAGCCGAACTCACCGAACTCACCACCCCTCGCGACCCGCTCGACGCTAAAAATGTCATTATGGAAATCCGCGCTGGCGTGGGCGGCGACGAAGCGGCATTATTTGCCGCCGAACTCTACCGCATGTACCATCGTTATAGCGAAAAAAATCACTGGCGCGTGCAAATTTTAGATTCTAATCAAATCGGCATCGGGGGGTTCAAAGAAGTAATTTGTTCCATCAAGGGCCCGGGAGTGTATGGGGATCTCAAATACGAAATGGGCGTACACCGGGTGCAACGCGTTCCTGACACTGAAAAGGCTGGCCGGGTGCATACCTCAACGGTTACAGTAGCCGTCCTGCCAGAAATCGAAGAAACCGAATTCAAGCTGGATCCTAAAGATTTGCGCATCGATACTTTTTGTTCGGGTGGCGCCGGCGGGCAAAGCGTCAACACCACCTATTCGGCAGTGCGCATCGTGCATATTCCCACCAACACTATGGTGCAATGCCAAGATGAACGGTCGCAAACATCGAATAAAGAAAAAGCCATGGCCGTTATGCGCTCGCGCCTCTATGAATTAGAACGCGAAAAAAAACAAAAAGAACTAGCCGATAAACGCCGCTCCCAAATCGGTTCAGGAGACCGCAGCGAAAAAATCCGCACTTATAATTTTCCACAGGATCGCATCACCGACCATCGCTTGAATCAAAATTGGAATAATATCGGAACCATCATCGAAGGAAACCTGCTCCCGCTCACCAGCGCGTTACGCGAAGCGGCTCGCAAAGAAAATGAATAACTTCTTACCCCCCATTGGTAGCCTCCTAAAAAATGCTGCCAAACAAATACCCATGCTAGACGCTACGTTGCTAATGGCAGCAACGCTTGGATACCCCAAGGAGTATGTCTACGCCCATCCCGAGTACCGTCCTACGCTCCGCCAATTAGTGCATTTTAAAAAAACGATCTGGCAGCGTTCGCGCGGTAAACCCCTGGCCTACCTATTAGGTCGCCAAGAATTTTATGGGCGTAATTTTTTAGTAAACAAAAACGTGTTGATTCCCCGCCCGGAAACGGAAATTCTGGTTGAAACCGCTCTAGCCGCAATCAAAAACAACCCAACAACCCAACAACCAACTGTTCTAATCGACGTTGGCACCGGAAGTGGCTGCATTCCCCTGACAATCCTTTCCGAGCTGCCTCATCTGCCAATACAAGCAGTCGCTATCGACATCAGCCGCGCCGCATTGGCGGTAGCCCGTCAAAACGCCAAAACGTACGGCGTAAAAATTACGCTACAACCAGGCGACCTACTTTCTCCGCTGCTTGCCGGAGACATTCCGCTGCCAACCGGGGCAAAAATTTTTATCACCGCCAACCTCCCCTATCTATCTGTGGAGCAATTCAAAAATGAACCATCAATTCAACGCGAACCCCGCGTCGCGCTGGTGGCCAAAGCCGCTGGCCTGGCCTTGTACCAAAAACTACTTGCTCAAATCCCACCGCTCAAACAGGCCAACCAACCCGCAAGCATTACTCTGCTCATGGAAATAAACCCCGAACAAGCTCCACCACTCAAAAACCAACTCACCCAATTGTTTCCATCGGCCACCCTAAGCAGCCATCGTGACCTAGCCGGGCGCGATCGGGTACTAGAGGTCTCGAAAATCTAAAAACACTCACCTGCATGGGGAGTATCTTATAAATCAATCTAGTTGGTTAGCTCAACCGCCTGAGCCGCGTTCACCACCTCAATCCAAATAGGCCCAGGAACAAGCGGGATCTCCGCGCCCCGCGGATCAAACCAACGCGTGCGCTCGTGAAGAGTATTTTTTTGCCAAGTGCCGCGAATCACGCGCCCACCCCGAACTACGAATGCTTTACCCGAACCAATCGTTGTAATCGCTTTGCGTCCTTCCCCGTCAATTATTTCAACATCTACAAATTGAATAACAATGGTAGTCGCCGCAAGCTGCTCCCCCGAAGCTGCCAAATAGGGGCGGCCGTTCACAAACCGTTGGTAGGTTCCTAAATCAGGTACATACCGCCATTCCAAGGCATAATCGGTGGCGTAGGAAAACGCTACGCTACTGGCTCGGTCGCCATCCAAGGGCATTGTATCGGTTACGAATAAAGTTGGCAGCCAATTGATCATGGCAGAGCTAAAATGCGCACCCAAAGCTGCCCATGATTCGCTTGGTGTATACAAATTATGAGGAGCATAACGCTGATAATCACGCGCAAAAAACGATCCGAATCTAAATTCATTGACATCGCGCAAACCATCTTCGCCATTTTTTAAACGCTGCAGGGCCTGGGGCGAGCCTCCAGAATGGAGATAATACGCGTCGCCGTACTCGCTCAGCCAATCAATAAAGTAGGGCCGGGCACTCCGGACAGGACCAACTTTTCCCACTCCTGCGCTGAACGGAAATAAAGCCATATACCGAGTAAAGGAACCTTCCACCGGCACTTCATACACAATACTCGCCTGCTCGAGGCCAGCCTGGGGCCGAGCATTAGGATGATTATCAATCATTATTCCAAGCACCTGCGGGATAATTTCGGCTGTTGAAGAAACAATCTGCCCGTCGAGTTGGCTACGGTAAACAGGCAGAGACCAGCCGCTATTGAGCATCAACCGACCACTGGGAACGGCCACTGCGCTGGTAATAATACACAAAACAGCAGTCACAAAAATTCCGCCAATCCACCAGAAAAAATAATGCGGGCCGCGACAATTTCGCAAAAATAAAATCATAATAATACAACTAGCTTTTGCAGTATAACGCAGCTCCAAAAATATTCCCAGCACCTAAACAAAAAGACAGGCCGAGCGGCCTGTCTTTAGCTGTAACATTATTTCTTTTCCTCTGCTTTGCTGGCCGTATCGGCTGCAGCTGCTTCGCCTTCGGCTTCCTTAGGTTTCTTTTCAGCCACCTCAATCTGGCTAATATCGCTCGGGCCGGCTTGCTCCATCCGTTTCATTTCTTCTTCAGTCAAAGCAGGCATGGCTTTTACCACCAGCGCGTTAGCAGCCGGACTAATAATCGTAATGCCGGTTGGCACCTTCAGATCCCCCACCGTCAACACCACGTCATAAGCCGTCAACGGAGAAAGATCAACCTCCAAACTGGAAACCAGATCTTTTGGCAAACATTTAACTTCCACCTGATTAAGGCTAGCCACCACGGTACCACCAGAACTTTTGATGATCGGCGCTTCACCGGCGAGTTTCAATTCCACCATGGTGATAACCGGCTTGCTCATATCAATGCGGCGTAAATCAACATGGATTATGCGCCCGGTTACTGGATGATATTGCACTTCTTGTACCAATACCTTGCCGGCTTCAGCTCCACCGATGGTCAAATCAATCAGGCTAGATTCACCCGCCGCGCGGTATAATTTTAAAAATTGCGCCGGATCAAGGCCGAGCGATTCCGAGTCTTTGCCCGCGCCATATACCACGGCCGGCAACACTCCTTCTTCACGAGTTTTTTCACCCGCTGTAGTTCGCTTAAGGGCTGGCAACAAATAATTCATATACTAACTGGTCGGTAATAATAAAGAGTTAAATCGTTCAGAATTTTGAAGTAATTCATACCCCTCTAATGCCTCGTTGAGGGCAATCGGAGCCCGGCGATATAATCGTTTGGCGTCGCCCGCGCTTAAATCAGTCACCATTCCAACCGAACTAAGCCCATGGCCAACTGCCACGATCATGGCGATAAAATAGCTATGGCACTGCTCGCAGGTCAAATGCACCAAACTAGCTTGATCCTCGGTCGCAAAAAGCTCGGCGTGCTCTACAATATAGGCCGCGCTGCAAATTGGGCATTTATTGATGAATTTTAAAGCCTCGCGCCAGAATTCTGGTTGGAGATGTGGGGTACGCATAGGCAGACAACATTTTAAAATAAGAGGCTAAAATTGTCAAGCTAGCCGGACGTGGCTGCTGACTAGCTTGCCGAACCATGTAAAACAAGCAGATCACGTAATACTTCGGACGGATGATCGGCAGGTTTTACCTGTTCATAAATTTTACAAATTTTTCCTTCCGGATTACATAAGAACGAAGTGCGTAAAATGCCCATATATTCCCGGCCCATAAACTTTTTTTTGCCCCAGACACCGTAATCTTCGACGGTCTTTTTCTCGACGTCAGCCAATAAGGTGAATGATAATCCATACTTGGCGGCAAATTTCTCGTGGCTTTTTGAAGTATCTGTACTAATGCCCACCACGGTTAAGCCGCTTTCGCTAAACTTCGGCAACAAATCCCGAAACCCGCACGCTTCGGTGGTACAGCCGGGCGTGTCGTCTTTAGGGTAAAAATAAATCAGTAAATACTGGCCACGATAATCGCTCAACGTATGGATTTTACCGATTTGATCGGCAAGCCGAAATTCCGGAGCAGATTGTCCAAGTTTAAGCGGCATAAACGCTTCAAAAAATATCCAAACCTCTTATTGGTACTATATCACTTAAGCGCTCCCTGGCAATAGCTCCGCGCCCACCACGTCGCGACTATCCCGGCAGTTTCGGCGCGCAATATTGTCGGGCCAAGGCTGGTTAACTGCGCACCCGCAGCTGCGGCAATCGGCTTTGTTCGGATTGTTCGACTGCTTCCGCCACAATCTTTTCGAGCCTGGCTCGATTAAAGCCCAGCTTAATGGTTCGCTCCGTCAACAGCGGCACCACGGCCGATACGCCAAACTCAACGGCTTTTTGAAGTAAAATTTCAAAATTATCGCGCTTGAGCAACGCGGCGTATAACACCCTTCCCTCTCACTTGATGATCTTGCGCTTACTGCGATTAAAGGCGATCGCGAACCGATGCGCTTCGTCGCGCACCCGAATAAGCAGCTCGCGGTGGAGGCGAACCCAGACCACCAACTGGCGGGTGGGGGTACCTAAAATAAAATCATTCCGCTTTCGCTCCGGCCCTTTGGCAATCCCCACCACGTTAATTGATATATTGGCTTCGGCCAGGATTTTTTTTACCCGGGCTACCTGAGGCCGCCCGCCATCGATCAAAAACAACTGGGGCAGCGGCCATTCGGGGTGGCGCAAGCGGCGCTCGATCACTTCGGCCAAACAATCAACATCGCTTTGGCCCGCCACGCTTTTAATCGTAAATTTCCGATACTCATTTTTAATGGGGCCCGATCCATCAAAAACCACCATGCTGCCAACCTTATCGGATGAACCTAAGTTGGAAATATCATACCCTTCAATGCGCAGGGATTCTTTGGTGGTCGAATCAACCCCCCATTCAAAAAAACTTTTTCCAATCAAAGCCATATCTTCAATCCGGTGCAGGGCGTGCAACTGATTACGCAGTCCCGCCGCCGCCTCAAATCGCTCCGCTTTGCTCTCAGCCGCCATCGCCCGTTCCAATTCTTTGACTACTTCGGCTTTTTTACCGGTCAAAAATAAACGCAGGGGCAGAATTACCCGTGAACGATATTCCGGTGCGCTAGTTTCGCCAGTGCACACCCCTCGGCACTGGCCAATTTCGCGATACAAACATGGTCTCCCCCGCCCCGGCACGCAATCCGAAACACAAAATAAGCGACGCAATAATTTAAGCGCGGCTTTGGTGTTGAGCCCAGGGTACGGCCCGAATAGATAGCTATAGTGTTTTAGAGCCGCCGGATCGCTCTGGCGTAACTGCTCCAAATCATGATGGCGCAAGGCGCGCAAACGCGGAAACAGCTCGTTGGTAATCACCAAATAATTCCAACTTTTATCATCTTTGCCAAGCACGTTATACCGCGGCAGAAATTTTTTAATCGTGATCGCTTCCAGAATAATCGCTTCCAGCACTGAATCGGTTGTTTGAAATTTAAGAACCGCTACTTCGTGGATCATTTCTTCAATCGGGCGAGGGGTGCGCTGACCCGCAAAATAACTGCGTACCCGGCTTTTGAGCGAAGTCGCCTTACCCACGTAAATTAATTCCTTGTTGTTATTGTAAAACAAATAAATACCGGGATTATCCGGTAGGCTGGCTAATTGCGTGGTTAAAATAGTCGAAAGGGGGCCGGGCATAACGTGTTCCCAGTATAGCAAACCGGGCCGACTTGAAAAGCCGACGCGGGGTGTGGTAAGGCTCCTTCCTCGGAGCCTCCATTGAAATAGCTGATTATAAACAAAATACTGAATCCCCGTTATCACGGGGATGACAGACAAGGCATGCCTCAACTCGATATGTGTACCTTTATCCACATGGGTGGGTTGGACAAAAAACTAAGATAATGGTACGGTCAATTGAGTATGAAAGCTGTTCAAAAAATTTTCTGGCATTATTATTTTTTTCTCGCCCCCCGCTCGGCCGGTCGCATCTTTTGATATCTTCAACTGATTAAACTGCCGCCCGAGTATTGGGCGGTATTTTTTTACTCATCAAATATAAAATTATAAAGTTTCCTATGCTTACTACGTATCTGCCGGAGCTACTAAGCGTCGCGGCCATTCACCAGCTGGCGGTAATGTCCCCTGGCCCGGACTTTGCCATGGTCAGCCGAACCAGCCTATTGTACTCACGGCGTACAGCCATCTTAACCGCCGTCGGTCTTGGGCTGGGCATTGCCATTCATGTGCTCTACTCGTTGGTTGGAATTGGAATACTAATTTCACGATCAATTGTTGCCTTTAATATCATTAAACTATTAGGCGCGGCGTATCTAATCTATGTCGGCTACTGTTCACTACGCGCCACACCACAACCAACAAGGGGGAAACTGACCGACACATCCCCAACAACGCCAAAATTATCAACACTCCAAGCTATTCGTCTTGGCTTTCTCACCAACGTGCTTAACCCTAAAGCAACCCTGTTTTTCTTGAGCCTATTTTCGCAAATCATTCGACCCGCTACACCACTTGGTATTAAAATCATCTACGGCATTGAGATGTCGGCTGCGACTGCCTTATGGTTTTCACTCGTAGCCATAGCGCTCTCCCAACCAACCATTAAAGCTCATTTCGCCAAGTGGCAACGCTCTATAGAAAAAATATTCGGCGCGATCCTGATCGCGCTGGGCATTAAAATCGCCGTCAGCCGCTAAGTATGAAAATTATTATTTTTGATTTTTTCCGCACGCTCTACGATCCAGATACCGACGCGCTGGTGCCGGGCTGCACAGCAGTTTTGCAAGCGCTGCATGAACGCGGATATTTGCTCTATTTAATCAGCCGGGCCGAACTTGGCCGGGGCGGGCTCATTGAGCGCGAGTCACTTATTCCCTATTTTGCCGAAGTAAAACTTGTTGCTGAAAAAACCCTAGGCGGCTTCCAAGAATTGCTTGACGCGCCGAGCGTGTCGCGCGCCGACAGCTGGGTGATCGGCGATTATCTTAAACAGGAAATTAAATACGGCAACCAGGCTGGCGCGAAAACTATCTGGATCCGCTCCGGCAAATTCAGCGGTCTTACTCCGGATATTCCACTCGAAGAACCACTTTACACCGTAGAAAAAATTTCGGAAATACTCCAAATTATCAAATAGGTATAAATAATTACATGAAAAACACCGCCTTATTTTATTATCATCGCTGGTTTCTGCCCCGTCGGGCGGCTGGTTAAGTGCGTTTCCAAAAACGCGTTCCCGCCTCCCGTAAGGGAGGCTTTTTGTTTGGGAAGCGCGTTAGAAAATTTATAGCCGCTTCCCAGGCCAAAAAAGCCTGGGAAAAAGTTGCTTCGGCAACATTCAACCAGTAAGGAGTCGATCATGAAAAGTCGGATCGAAGAGTTGGTTTATGCGTCCGGTCTGTGGGACGGACAACAACGCCTGACTCACGCCGTGAGGCTCACGCCGGACGCGTTCGTGCTGAGCCCGCCGCAACTGAGTTCGCTCCTGGCGCTCGGGCCCGCCATCGTCGAATGCCTGGGGGGCCTCAGCCGCCTCATGGCCATCGCCGCGAGCGGCGAACTGGCGACCGGCTCGGCGTGGCAGCTGGTGCGCGAGGTGATGACCGCCCAAGTGCCGCGCCCATTCCGCGAGCTTCAGGCGCTGCGGCCGAGGCAGATTCCGCGAATCGTGAAGGTGGACTTCATGGAAGATGAAAACGGCGAACTCAAAATCGCCGAGATCGACGCCATGAACCGCCGCGCCATGGGGTACGCCACCCTCTTCGCGGCCGCACGCGCCCTCACCAAACCCGAGCTCGCGAGCTTTCCGGGAATCCCCCGCTCGCTCGCGCGTGAGCTGAAAAACCAGGGCACTAAGGAAGCGATCCTTTTGTACAGCGAACGCGAGCGCTTCTATCGGCCGGAGTTCAATGTTCTGCGTTCGGCCCTTGCCGCGTTCGGAGTGACCATCCACGTGGTCAGCGAAAAGGAATTCAGCGCCGGACCGGGCGGATTCATCGCCGCCGGTCACCCCTTGCCGCTGGCGACCCCGCTGTTCAGCTTCCCACCGCTCGCCGAGAGCCCTGAGCTCACCGTCGCGCTCGCCGAACTGTACCGCGCCGGAAAGCTGCGCCTCCTGCTACCGCCGAAGCCCGGTCTCGGTTCAAAGGGTCTGCTCGGCCTCATTTCGAACCCGACACAGGATCAAGAGATCGAAGCGATCCTGCGCTCGCAGGTGAATGCTTCGGCCCTTGCAACGGTCCGGGCGCACTTGCCCGCTTCGTACCTGGTGGGCAAGCGCCTGGAGCTGCCGCCAGCCGACAAGCACTACCTGCTCAAGGAAGTCGTCTCGGCGGGAACCAAGGGAGTCCTATTCTCCGAGGATCCGGGCTTCGCCGCCGCGCTCACGAAAGCCAAGCTCGGCACGGCCACAGCCATCCTGCAGGAGGAGGTGGCCCAGCGTGTCCGCGTCTTCAATAGCTATGCCGAGGGTGATGCCCCCTGCGAAGGCGCCTGGTACACCCGCCTGGTCGTGTACTTCATCGCTGGCGCGCCCGCGGAAGCGGTGGCCACTGGCTGCCAGGGTAAACTCGTGCATGGCGGCAAAGAAGCCCTCGAATTCGGCGTCGGCTTTCAGAGCGCCGACAAAAACTAAAAAGCAGCCCATGGCTGCTTAACCCCCTCATCGCAAGGAACCGGGGGCAGAGTCGCAGGCATTCAAACTCGCGCTCTGCCCCCCATCAATTCCTCAGTTAAAATATAGATTACTTTAAGGCCCGCCGCAAATACTCCCCGGTAAAACTCCCCGCTTTTTTAGATACGTCTTCGGGAGTGCCCGTGGCCACCACCGCTCCACCACGATCCCCGCCTTCCGGGCCCAAATCAATAATCCAATCCGCGCATTTAATCACGTCTAAATTATGCTCAATAACCATCACCGTATTCCCCTGCCCTACCAGCCGGTCCAAAACCGCCAATAGCTTTCGCACGTCATCATAGTGCAACCCGGTCGTTGGCTCATCGAGCAAATACAGGGTCTTGGTCGTTCCGTGTTTGCTTAATTCCTTGGATAATTTAATACGCTGCGCCTCGCCGCCCGAGAGCGTCGTCGCCGATTGCCCCAAGGTTAAGTAATCCAAACCCACTTCGTTCAAAATTTTCAACTTATCGTTGATAAACGGAATATCGCGAAAAAATTCTTCGGCTTCTTCAATCGTCATCGAGAGTACATCAGCAACATTTTTTTCTTTGTAATACACGTTCAATATCTCCTGCGTGAAGCGCTTGCCTTTGCACACGTCGCAAACAATTTCCACGCTCGGCAAAAAATGCATTTCAATGGTGAGCGTCCCGCGCCCTTCGCAATGATCACATCTTCCACCCGGCACGTTAAAACTGAATTTACTATTTTTAAACCCGCGAATCTTTGCTTCCGGGGTGCTCGCGAACAATTCGCGGATATAATCAAACGCTTTAGTATAGGTGGCTGGGTTGCTCCGCGGCGTGCGCCCGATCGCGCTTTGATCGATCACGATCAGTCGATCAATATACTCAGTGCCCGTAATTTCACGATGCGCGCCGACTGGCTTATTCAACCGATAAAATTTATTCACCAGCGCTTTTTGCAATACATCCGTCATCAGCGTTGATTTACCCGAACCCGATACGCCGGTGAGGCAGACCAAGCGCCGGAGCGGAATTTCCACGCTGATATTTTTTAAATTATGGGCGGTCGCTCCTTTAATCTTTATCCTCGGCGTGGCTGCGTCCACTTTGCGGCGTTTTTCGGGTACCGCGACTTTTGTTTCGCCGCGCAAATATTTCCCGGTCAACGATTTGGCTGCGTCGCCCTGGGTTTTTACACCTGCCATCCCGAGGAGCGAAGCGACGTGGGGATCCCCTGCTCGAAGGGCTAACTTTTTTAATGAGGAATTTTGGGAATCAAGCGGATTGCCGCGCCTCGTTCCTCGGCTCGCAATGACATTACCCCCGTTGAGCAACTCTGACACAGGCCCAGAATACACAACCTCGCCGCCATGTTTGCCAGCCGCCGGGCCAATATCCACGATCCAGTCGCTAGTTAAAATAGTATCTTCGTCGTGCTCCACCACGATAATCGTGTTACCCACGTCGCACAAACTACGCAGCGTTTTTACCAGTTGATCGTTATCTTTTTGGTGCAATCCGATCGTGGGCTCATCTAGCACGTACAACGCGCCCACCAACCGGGTGCCAACCTGGCTAGCCAAGCGGATACGCTGTGCCTCGCCACCCGAGAGCGTGCCGGCCTTACGGTTTAAATTTAAATAATAGAGGCCAACGTTAAACATGAATTGCAATCGGTTGCCGATTTCCTTAAACACCGCTCCCGCAATCTCCTGTTCCTGCTCCGGCAACTCCAATTCCACCGCCGCGAAAAATTCCCGCGCCTCGCCGATAGTCAGGTTCGTCACTTCCCAGACATTTTTTTCGCCGATCTTCACGCTGAGCGCTGTTTTATTCAGGCGCTTGCCTGCGCAGACCGGACAAATCTCCTCGCTAAATAATTCTCTGGTGCCCAGGCCCGTGCACGCTTCACAATAGCCGTATGGGCTATTAAAACTAAACAACCGCGGTTCGATTTCTGGGAAACTGAACCCGTCATTGGGGCAGGAATATTCCGTGCTATACAGTTGCTCCTCGCCGCCGGGGTACTGCGCCGTGCACAAACCGTTGCTCAAATCAACCGCCCGGCCCACCGCTTCGTTCAAGCGTTGCAAGTCTGCTTTACCCCACTCCTTTACCACCGGGATCCGGTCCACTACCACTTCAATCGTATGTTTAAAATTTTTTGTCAGCACGATTCGCTCGCGCAAACTTTTCATATTCCCGTCTACGCGCACTTCCAAAAATCCCGAATTATACATGTCGTACAACATTTGGTAATACTCCCCTTTGCGCCCCCGCACCACCGGGGCAAAGATAGTCAAATTTTTTTCACCCGCCGCGCCTTTTTTTATTTTACTATTCTCGCGCTTTAAAGCCGTCAGAATCCGGTCAATCATCTGATCAACCGTCATCTTTTCGATTTTCGTGGCGCACACCGGGCAATAGGGCGCGCCAATCCGGGCGAACAGCACGCGCAAATAATCATAAATCTCGGTGATCGTCGCCACCGTGGAACGCGGGTTAGCGCTATGTGCTTTTTGGTCGATGGAAATCGCGGGCGACAAGCCTTCAATCTCGTCCACGTCCGGTTTTTGCATCCCGCCCAAAAACTGCCGGGCGTACGCCGACAGTGATTCAATATACCGCCGCTGCCCTTCGGCAAAAATAGTATCAAAAGCCAAACTAGATTTGCCACTACCCGACAAACCCGTGAAGACAATCATTTTATTACGCGGCAACTCGAGCGAAATATTCTTCAAATTATGCTCGCGGGCCCCCTTAATAATGATTTTTTCCTGCATAGATGCTAAAAAGGCCCCTCTGACGGGCCAGGTTGAACATAATAAAAATTCAATGGGCTGCAAGTAGAGTAAGCCAAAAGAAATTACCTGTCAACCCAGCACTATTACCCTTGACAAAGCACTAATTTTATGCTAGCTTCAAAGGTTAAAGTGCGTTAGGTTAAATAAGTTGTGCTTTAACAAACAACGGTTCGTTGACAAGGTTAGCGGAGAGGAAAGATTTCGTCTGTGATGTCCCTACGGACCAACTGGCGGGATGAGTCTCTCTGATACCAACAACAAACGTGGCTGGAGGTAAAGCCATGCGACAGATGTTTCTTCGCGCTGCGAGCGTTCTCACGCCGATATGGGCGGTGATCAAAAAAAGTTTCACCGAGATCACCAGCCCCTTCGCTCTGCTCTGGAGCGGGCCGCGCGAACTGCGCTTGGTCCTCTGGGCCTACATCCTGGAGGGTGCGGCCTACTTCGGTTGGCTGAATGAAGCGCCGAAGTTTCTGACGGAAAATATCGGCCTTACCGACGTGCAAGCAAGCCGAATCACGGGCGCCTTCACGGCCGGGATCACCCTCACCCAACTCTTCCTTGGTGGCCTGTCCGACCGTCTGGGCATCCGCCGGGCCTTTCTGTTCTCGCTGGCGCTCATGTTCCTCGGCCGCACCCTGATCGGCTGGGGCAGCGCCAGCCACCTGAGCGTTGGCCACGGCCACGCCCTGTACTACGCCACGCTCGGCGGCCTCCTGCTTATCGCCATCGGCTACGGGGCGTACCAGCCCGCCGCCTACAGCGCGGCCGAGCGTCTCGGCCGGGACGAGGGCGAGCGAGGCCAGGCCGCGGCGCTCCTCTACGCGGGCATGAACATCGGCTGCTTCATCTTCGCGCTCATCGCGGGGGCCATCCGCCGAACCTTCGAGCACCTCCTGCCCCCTAACGGGATCGGCGGCCTCGCGATCATCTTCGCGGGACTCACGATCATCTCACTGACCATGGTGACGCTCGGGGTGTGGCAGGGCCGCGCGAAAAGCGACGAACAGAAACTCAAGCTGTTCTCGTTCGCGTGGTGGACGGAGTGGTGGCGGGGGCACCCGATCAGGAACAAGAACTTCATGTTCCTGATCTTCGTCTTGATCCCCGTGCAGACGCTCTTCGCCTACAACTACTTCACGATGCCGCTCTACCTGGAGCGGGCCTTCCCGGCGAACTCGTGGGTCTCGCAGAACTTCGAGCTCATGAACACCTGGAACAGCCTGATCATCTTCGTGGTGGGGCCCATCGTGGCGCGGCTCACCCGGCGGGTCAACCCCTACCGCATGCTCATGATCGGCACGGCGGTG
>JAHFHZ010000026.1 GCA_023246715.1 Candidatus Magasanikiibacteriota bacterium
CGCGAAAAGACGTTTCCCTCGTGTGACAATTTGCTTAAAAAACACAAAAACTCACTAGTCGTGAGTCTGGTTTAGTTTGGTTTAAAAAATTACTAGCAATGAGTTTCGTAATTCAGAGCTTATAGTCGCTCGCAATGACAATAGGGGTGCTTTCGTGATTCAAAGCTTGGTAATAGTTTTACCTATACTTAGGCCCGGGCCGAGTATAACCCGGTTTCGGTGTTTACCAAAATTTCTTCCCCTTCTTTGATGAAAATAGGGGCTTGAATTGTCAGGCCGTTATCCAAAACGATTTCTTTGGTCACGTTGCCGCTGGCGCTATCGCCCTTTACGGCCGGGGGGGCTTCGGTGACTTTGTATTGGATTTTTTTGGGCAGCTGGATGCTCACCGGGCGCTCTTCGTACAGGCCGATGATAACTTCTAAACTTTCTTTCAGGTACTTAGCTTCGTCACCAATCAATTCTTCGTCCATTTCAATTTGTTCGTAATTTTGCATATTCATAAAAGCGTAATTGTTGCCGCTTTTATACAAATACTGCATAGTTTGGAACTGCACGCTTACGATCTCGAGTGATTCACTGGTTTTATAGGTAATTTCGATTACCTTGCCGGTACCAAGCGCTTTCATACGGGTACGGGTAAACGCCGCGCCTTTGCCCGGGTTGACGTGCTGGAATTCCACGACCACAAACAGGTCGTTTTGATGATGAATTACCGCGCCTTTCCTAATATCAGAGGTTGAGGACATAATAGTTTAGCGGTGTCATTGCCAGGAGCTGCGCCCGCCTCAAGCGGGCGAAGTGCCGGGATGACAGTGTTATGTTAATTGATCCTGGACAGTTTGAAAGATAACTTCGTTGATTGCATTTGCTCCGGTGAACAACAATACCATACGATCTACCCCCAAAGCAATGCCTGCCGAGGCAGGAATTCCCGAGCGCAGCGCCGCGATGAATTCTGGGTCTACTGGCCAAGTCTCCCGGCCAAGTTTGCCGCGTAATTCGCGATCTAATTCAAGCCGGCTCGCTTGTTCCCTAGCATCGGTTAACTCACCAAAGCCGTTGGCGATTTCGAGCCCGGCAATGTACAATTCGGCACGCTCGGCATAGCGTGGATCGGTGGGGCAGGCGCGAGACAGCGAACAGAGCTGCTGCGGATACTCAGATACAAATACCGGGCGCTCCAGGCCCAAATGGGGCTCGATTTCGTTCAGAAAAATTTTAAAAAAAATATCTTCGTACGCATCATCATCGCTTATCTCATATCGCTTATCTTTGGCCAGTTCACGCATCGAAGCGAGACTTAGACGCTCATCCAAATTAACACTGACGTATTCCTGCCAAACCTGTTTCATAGTTTTACGATCCCAGCGGTCGCCAGCAGCTGTCATTCCGACCGAGTTCGCACGAGCGGAGGAATCCCTTAAAGTTTGTTTAATATCTTTAGGTTTGTTTTGGCAACAGACGTTAAGGGATTCTTCACTTCGTTCAGAATGACAACTAAGCGAAACCTCGTGGCCATTGTATTTCAAAGTATATATGCCCATCTTTTCACCGATATATTTAAACAGTCGCTCTGTATCGTCCATGAAGTCGAAATAAGTGCCGGGGGCGCGGTACCATTCGATCATGGTGAATTCGGTATTGTGCGTTCCGTCGCCAAAGGCTTCGTAATCCCGAAAACATTTCGTGATGCTAAAAATTTTGCCAAACCCAGTCGCGAGCAATTTTTTAAGGGCAAACTCGGGAGACGTGTGCAGGTAGAACTGCTCGGCTTTACCCACGGGATCATGCAGCGTAACTGGTACGGGGTTGAGGTACGGTTCCTGACCCGGGAAGCGCAACGCCAGAGGTGTATCTGTTTCAGTGAAACCGATTGACCAAAAAAATTCCCGAATTAAACGGATAATCTGACAGCGCTTAGCGTAAATATCGGCCAAGCGGGGGTTGTCGCGCAATTCAACCCAAGTAGACACAAAAGACGGGTTTTAATTTAAAAAGTCAAAACTCGAGAAGAGAGGTTTGACTTTAAAATACTTGAAAGATTTTGAACCAACCCATTTTAGCGGCCAACGTAAGCCATCAGGGCCGCTTGGCGGGCACGTTTGATGCTTTGAGCAACCTGGCGCTGGTGAGCGGCACAGAGGCCCGAGCGGCGGCGCGGAGCAATTTTCATGTGCGAAGAAACAAAGCGGCGCAGACTACCAATATCTTTGTAATCAACAATCATTTTGTTATTAGTGCAGTAAAAACAAACTTTGTTAACCGGTTTTTTGTTGTTGGAATTGTTTCTGATCATAACTCGTTTAAGTGCCTTTGATTAGCTATTAAAAAGGAATATCTTCAACTTTGATTTCTTCTTCGATCACCTCTTGAGGAGCCGGCGGCTGATAGGTGGGGGTGGCTGCGCCGCTTGATGGGGTAAATCCTTCAGCACCACCGGGGCGGCCATCAAGCATAATCATGCTTTCAGCGACAATCTCGGTGCGATACCGCTTTACGCCATCCTGACCTGTCCAGTCTCTGGTTTGCAAACGCCCTTCGACATAGATGCGGCTGGCCTTGCGCAGATACTGATTCGCAGTTTCGCCCAGTTTCGCCCAGAGTACGATATTGTGAAACTCGGTCTGTTTTTGCTTTTGGCCCTGCGTATCGGTCCACTGACGGCCAGTAGCTACCGACATGGTGCATACCGAACGGCCGCTCGGCAGGCTTTTAAGTTCAGGGTCGCGGGTGAGGCGCCCAATAAGCATTACGCGATTTAGATCCATACAAGCAATGGTAAAGCTCGATTAAACCCCGGGGATGATGTTGTCGCCGCTTAAAATTTGATCCAATTTGCGATTAATGTCGTCGAGGTCAACTGGTTCTTCTTTTTTGCGTGGTGGTTCTGGGTTGGCGGCTGCGGCAACAGGCGTTTCTTTTTCAACCATAACAGTCGGTGCCGGGGCGGCAACAGCAGCGGCGGGGTTGGTGCGGTCCACAAACGGCATGGTGCCCATTGTTTCACCAGAATAAGCCACTTTTTGAGCCTGATTCAACTCGACATTAAAGTAAGTAACCATTTGGCGCAGCAAGTCGCGGCGCAACGAAAGCTTATTGTTGAGGTTTTTTACCTGTTCAGGGGTGGTTTCAAATACGGCGGTATAAAAATACCCGTAGCGGATTTGCTCCACCGGGTAGGCCAGGCGATTTTTGCCCAAAAAGGTCATATCTACCATAGGGGCCTGGTGCTCTTTTAACACCGCGCTTAGTTCTTGGCTTTTGGCTTCAGCCTCACGCTCGTCCATGGTGCCGGGCAACACGAACAACAATTCGTATTTTTTCATCATAATTCTATAAAATGCATAATTTTTGAGAGTGAGCATATTTTAGCATCAGCTTTAAAAAAGTCAATACCGACCCCCTCCACGCTCCTGAGGGCTCAAAAATGCTCCCCGGGCTTTAAAAAAGGCATTTTTTATGCTATACTCAACATATCTTACCAGTTCGCAGGCATATTTTTTCTTTTTTTATGTTGTCGGCCGAAATAATCAAAAAAATAATCAAAAAATACCATTTGCCCGTTACTCCAGCCGCCCTGCGCGCGGCGCAAGCAAAGGTACATAAGGCCGGCAAACCACTAGAGGAGGTCTTGGTAATTGAAGGCCTACTTGAAGAAGGCGCTTTTTACGAAAAAATTGCTGATTTTTTGGGCGCAGCCTTTACTTCTTTAAAGGGGCGGGAAATTAAAAAAGAAGTGCTCAATCTTATCCCTGGGCCGGTGGCTGGCACGCACCAAATTGTTGCTTTTGAAAAAGAAAAAAATGAATTGAAGGTAGCCATGGCCGACCCGACCGATTTGGAATTGATTGAATTTTTACGCCGCCGAACAGGCTGTGACATTAAAGCTTATTTAAGTTGCCCGTCGGATTTGAAAGAAGCGTTGCACCGCTACCATGCCGAATTGCAGGATGATTTGGCTATAGTTCAAGAAAGCAATGGTGACTTAGCTCCGGGTGATCTTAAAAAAGCGGCCGAAGAGGTTTCGATCGTGAACGTGGTCAACACGGTTTTGGAACATGCAGTCTACGAAGGATCATCGGATATTCATATTGAACCAACTGAAAAAGAGCTGATCATCCGCTACCGGATCGACGGGATCTTGAAGCCGGTAATGACCCTGCCCAAAGCAATTCAAAGCGGCGTGACCGCGCGCATTAAAATCTTGTCCAACTTAAAGCTCGACGAGCACATGATCCCGCAAGACGGCCGCTTTAAAATTCAAATTCAAGACGATAAGCTGGCCTTTCGCGTATCAATTCTGCCCGTGTATGATGGCGAAAAGATAGTCATGCGCCTCTTGCACGAAGGCGCCAAGCCGCTGACGCTGGACGAACTCGGATTTTTAAACGCGCCGCGCGCGATTGTGGAAACGGCCATTAAAAAACCACACGGCATGATCTTGGTCACCGGCCCAACCGGTTCGGGAAAAACTACGACGCTATATTCTATTTTGGGAATTCTAAACCAACCAGGGGTAAATATTTCAACAGTCGAAGATCCAATTGAATATCGCGTAGCTGGGGTGAACCAAAGCCAGATGAATTCGAAAGTGGGCTTTACCTTTGCCTCCGGGCTGCGCGCGCTCTTGCGGCAAGATCCTAACGTGATCATGGTCGGTGAAATCCGGGACCAAGAAACTGCCGAAATCGCTATTAATGCCGCCATGACCGGCCACCTGGTGCTCTCCACGCTGCACACCAACGACGCGCCGACCTCGCTGCCGCGCCTGATAGACATGGGTGTGCCGCCATTTTTGATCGCTTTTACCGCTAATATTATTATTGCGCAACGGTTAGTGCGAAAAATCTGCCAGTTTTGCAAAAAGGAACTGCGCTTGGAAAAACCTGCACTCGCTGAACTAACCAAATTATTTGACGTAAAAAAATTGCCGGCCTTATTTAAAGACCAGGTAAAGCTTAAAGCCACCGAACGCGGGGCGGGAAACATGATTTTTTATCAGGGAGCAGGCTGCCGGCGCTGCGGCGATACCGGATACAAGGGGCGTATGGGAATTTATGAAGTATTATTGATTGATGAGGGAGTGAGTAAAAAAATTAACACGCACGCGACGGCTGATGAAATTAAAATCTATGCTCGTGAACACGGGATGCTAACCATGCTTGAAGACGGCTTAATAAAAGCCAAGCTGGGAATCACCACGATTAGCGAAGTGGTCCGGGTAACCAAAGAATAATAAAAAACGCAAGGGGGTGTATGCAAAAAAAAATAGAAAAAAAACCAAAGGAACTTTCTCCGCTTGAAGAAAAAATAAATCGCTGGGTGGAAAACCACCTGGCGCGGGTTCCGTTCGTACAAAAAATGCTGTTCGTGCATAACTTGCAAATCATGATCAAGGCAGGGCTGCCGATTGTTTCGGCGCTCAAAATTTTAACCGAGCAAATCGAAAATAAACCTTTGCGGCGCGTGATTGGGCTGGTTAAACAACAGGTCGAGAAAGGTGATGAATTAAGCAAGGCGCTCGGGGGATACCCACACATCTTTCCAACCATTTACGTTAGCATGATCGCGGCTGGTGAAAGCTCGGGCAAAATGGAGGAAGCTCTGGCCAATGTTCATTTACAAATGCAAAAGAGCCACGAGCTCACCAGCCGGGTGCGCGGAGCGCTGATTTATCCGGCCGTTATCCTTACGGCAATGGTCGGCATTGGGGTAGAAATGGTGGTTTTTGTGTTACCGAAAATCGTGGTGATGTTTGACGAATTCCATACACAGCTGCCGGCACCGACAAAAATTTTGATCGGCACCGTTAAGTTTTTTCAGTTTCACGGCTTAGCCGCGTTGATTGGCACGGTGGTGGGAATCGTCTTTATAGCCTGGCTGATCAAAAAGCCGGTGGTGCGTTTTCAATTGCACCGCTTTTACCTGCGGGTGCCTATTTTTGGCAAAATCATCAAACAAATTAACCTGGCCCGCTTCACCCTAACCCTCTCCTCGCTTTTAAATAGCGCGCTGCCGATTATCGAAGCGGTAAAAATTTCGGGCAACGTGCAGACCAACCTGGTATATCGTGAAGCAATTTGGCAGGCCAGCGAAGCGCTCAAAAAAGGCGACGCGCTTTCCGAAATTCTGCAGCAGGAGCCGCATTTATTTCCGCCGATGGTTACCGAAATGACTTTGGTCGGAGAACAGGCCGGTCAACTGGAACACATGCTCCGGGAACTGGCGGATTATTATGGCAACGAAGTTGACGCCACGATGCGTAATTTCTCAACGATTATTGAGCCAGTTTTGATTCTGACGATGGGCGTGGCGGTGGGCGGCATGGCCATTGCCATTATTATGCCCATGTACGCGTTGGCGCAAAGTTTTTAACTTTCTATGTTTCTAACTAATCCATTCGCGGGAGCCTTCGGCCTGGATATTGGCGAGCGCAGTATCAAGCTGGTACAGCTTTCCAGGCAACGCGTGCTGGGACACGGCACCGCGCTCAAGGCCGAATTGGCGCGCAGCATCGCTTTACCAAGCGGCTATATTGTGAACGGCGAGGTGGAACAGCCCGAAATGGTGCGCCAAAAATTACTCACGCTCCTTGGCAAAATAGGCTCGCTCAAACCCCTCCGCGTGCCTTGGGTGGTGGCCCTGTTGCCGGAACAAAAAACATTTTTAAAAACACTCGAATTAGACATTCCACCGGGCGAAATTACCGCCGAGGATATTACGTTTAACGCCAAAAAGCATTTGCCGTTTGAATTAGAAGAATATTATCTAGATTGGCAGATTGTGCATTCGGAAAATGGCCGCGCGGAGCGGCGCAGCCGCGTGATTGTTGGGGCCTCGGCCAAGGTGCTGGCCGATGCCTATACCTACTTGCTCGAAAGCGTTGGTCTTTCGCCGCTGGCTTTTGAAATCGAGGCCTGCGCCCTGGTACGAGCCTTGGCCGCGCTGGAAACAGAATCAGAAGCCCAGGTTCCGCAATTATTTATCGACATCAGCGCCACCCGTTCCAGCCTGATTATTTACGCGGCTGGGGTGCCAGAATTTTCGGTGAGTGCCAATTTTTCGGGAGAATTGCTGACCGCGATACTGATGCGTGAATTAAAATTTGATTACGCCGCGGCCGAAAACTATAAAATTAAATCCGGCTTAAGCTATGACAAAAAATACCCCCGCGCCTTCCAGGCGCTCTTGCCGACCGTGACTGATTTTATCGCTGAAATTAAAAAAACGTGTTCTTTTTACGAGGATCACTCCGGGAATGGCGAAAAAATTAAACAGCTGGTGCTCAGCGGTGGTGGCGCTAACCTGTTGCAACTGGCCGAAACGCTGGAGCGCGAGTTAAAAATTCCGATAGCGACAGCTGCCCCCGGGAGCGGATTATTACGAGCCAAAAAATTAAGTGATTTTGATCCTAACGATCCGGGTTTTAGCGTGGCTATCGGATTAGCGCGCCGGGCAGTAGAAAACCCACTGGCAACTACCACACGCGTATGACCCCCATCACCATTAACTTGCTCCCAGACCAAAAAAAAATGCGCCTGCGTTCGCTGGTAAAATTTTTGTTTACCAAAAATTTACTTGAAATAATGCTGTTAGCCCTCCTGCTTACTGGCCTGGCTCTTATTTTGTGCTGGCTAATCATTGTAGAAACAACCGCCGGCTTGGCCGAAACCACTGCGCCGCTTAGCCGCGATTATTTTGCGCACAATCAGGAGGTTAAAAAAATAAACCAATTAATCGGCGAGTTAGAAACATCCAGCCGGGGCTATACGCCCCTCACCGGGCACCTGCGTGACATATCAGGCGCTTTGCCCGGCACGGTGCGCCTACTTACGTTTCATATCGACCGCCGCGCCGGCACCGTACAGTTTGCCGGGATCGCCCAAGACCGCGCGGGTTTACTTTTATTTAAAGAACATCTCCAACAATTAACGTGGTTGCAAAAAGTTGACTCCCCCTCTTCTGAATTGCTGCAAAAAGAAAATATTAGCTTTGACATTACCGGACAATTAAAAGATCTCCCGCTTTTGCCGGGAGCAACAAAACGCGTGACCGAACCGACGGAACGGTCTTCGGCGGCACCTATTGAACCATAGGACTATGCTACGACTTGGCGTGGAAAAAAAATTAATCTTGATCGTACTACTGTTTGTGGTAGGCGATTTGTTGGTATTGGGAGCGGTTATTTGGCCCACCGTCCGGTTTATCAACCGCACCTATCACGAAACAGCCATGCGGAGGCAGACGCTCGGGGGGCAGGCCGCCGCAGAACAACGCAATCGCCTGGCCTACGGGAATTTGAACACTGTCGAGGCGCAAACTAGTCATTACCCCAATCATTTACTGCGCCCGCAGGATGAGTTGATTTTTATCGCGCTACTCGAAAAAACGGCGGCCGATCACCGTGTCACGCACAAAGTAGACAGCTCAAATTTTGACAACCCCAAGCATACATATCTCACGTTATCGCTCAGCCTGGGGGGGACGTATGCAGATTTAACAAAATATCTAGCAGACTTGGAACAGTTCCCCTATTTTCTAATTTTTGAATCTATTAATATTTCCCCGAATGAAAACCGCTTACAAACCGGAAATCCCACGCCGATAACGACCACTATGCATTTAACTTTCCACGTCTATGTTACGCGCCAGTAAGCGACGGGCCGCTAAGCCGGCAAAAGAACCAGAACCCACAGAAACAGCAGGGGCTCGCGAACAGCCGACAATGCCCGACGAAACCGACGAACCAATTAAGGCGCGGGCGGGCGCGCCAGCCAAACAAAATGTCCGGCGTTCCTTTTCGTGGGAACAGTGGCGCACGCCCTATACAATCTGGCGCATTTTGAGCGTGTTTGCTACGTTATTGTTGGCTGGCGGCACGGTGGTTGGCACCTGGTTGATGCGTGAAAGCATTACCACCATTATTAATGATACGAACACTATCCAAATTTTAAGTTCTGACTTGCAGGTTCACACAATCAATGCTAATACTTATACCCAAGCAAAAGAACGCTTGGAACAAAAATTACCCTTACCCTTACCGCCCGTACCCTCCCGCAACCTATTCTTGTATGGCCCCATCAACAGCACAACCACCACTTCTTCAACCCCCTAAACCGACCTGGTTTGTTTTGGGGCGCGAGCGAATGGTTTCGGCCGCAGAACTCGCGGCTGTTTTTAATTTGACGAACTTGTCCTATGTTCACCCCGAAATTCTTTGCGCACGAACAGTGAACGCGACAGACGCGGCCGCGGCGATGCCGAGACTCGGTGGCACGGTGAAAATAGCGGTTGAACTAGGAGAAGACTTATCAAAAGAACAGCTACTCCAAACAATTGAAGAATCACTGCGTGAAATTACCGGGAAAATACATTTTGGCTTGAGCGTGTATGAAAACGCGCCTACCGAATTAGCCAGAACATGGGGTTTGGAGTTAAAAAAACGCTTAAAAGAGCAGGGACGATCCGTGCGCCATGTGTATAATCGCGAAGCAATTTTATCGTCCGTGACCGTGGAAAAAAATGGCCTCACCCGGCGCGGCGGTGAATTTATAATCGTAGAAGGAAAAGCAAAAAAATTCGCGTTAGCCAAAACCCTGGCCGTGCAACCATTTGAAGCGTTTGGAGAGCGGGACTTTGGCCGCCCCGGGCGCGACGAGCTCAGCGGCATGTTACCGCCAAAACTAGCCCTCATGATGCTTAATTTGGCTAAAAGCCCGCAGAACGAACCGCTGTTAGACCCATTTTGCGGTTCAGGCACAATTCTATCCGAGGCACTATTGCTCGGCTATACGCATCTTTTTGGTTTGGATATTTCGCCCAAAGCAATCCTGGACAGCCAAAAAAATATTGACTGGTTGGCCGACGTAAAACAGATTGCTGCAGCAAAACCCAAACTGACCGTTGGCGATGCCGCCGAGTTGGAAAAAATATTTGCCCCCGGATCAATCCAGGCGATCGTGACCGAACCATTTTTGGGCGAGCCACGGCGAGGCACTGAATCAAAAGAAAAACTGCTGAACCAAATTCAGGAATTAAAAAAAATATATCTACGAGCTTTTACATCCTTCGCCCGCATTATGCGCAAAGGCGCAACGGTGACGATTATTATTCCTCGGTTTAAACTTCATTCCGAATGGCTGATTATTGATTGCGCTACGGACATACAAGCACTGGGCTTTTCACCAGACCCGCTGTTAGTAGGGAATAATTTTTTACTCTACGCCAGGAACGACCAACTCGTCGGCCGCGAAATCTGGCGTTTTGTAAAAGTCTAATTATCTTAGAACCTGTTTAAAATTTTTAATTTTAGTTTTCCACGTACTTCTTCACAGATACCCCACAAAAAGTCACCGAAGCGATGCCAGTACCGCCCGTATTTCGCCATACGTGGCCTGTTCGCCCAGAATGTTTTTAATCGGTGTCAGGCGCAGGCCATCCGTCTCGAGCGCCACGCGTTTAATTAGTTCAATTTTTTCAACTGGTAAAATTTCGCGTACTTTCAAATCCCCCCTTTCAATCCAATACACCAAGTGTCCTTCGACTGTTGTCGGTGACAGGTCACGACTCTCGGCAATCTCTTCAATGTTTTTTCCGGCACGGAACTGGCTTAGTGTTTCACGCTTGGTATCGCTGGATTTTTCACTCCGTGGTTCACGACGAATTTTTACTTCCTTTTCATTCATCTTGGAATTGATCTCGAAACGCTGACAATATTCAACAACGACACGCAAAAATTGTTCCCCATAGGCGCGCAGCTTCACCTCACCAAACCCGGAAATCTGCGTCAAATCTTGGAGTGACTGTGGATAATAGGTTGCAAGTTCGATCAGCGTGGCATCAGAAAAAATCAGATAGGCTGGAACATTTTCGCTACGGGCAATCGTAGCGCGCTCGGCTTTGAGCAAATCAAACAAACCTTCATTATAGGCCAGTTCGCCTGTTCGACTCTTGGCACGCTTCACGGATCGTACCAGTTCGACCAGCGTCTCGCCGCGTAAAACGCTTTCACTCAGCTTCGTCAATTTCACCACCGGATACTCCGCGCCCACCTGCTGCAAAAATCCCCGGGCAATCAATTCCTTGATATACCGAAACCATTCGTCTTTGGAAATATCCGCGCCAATGCCGTACGTTTTTAACTGCTTATGATCAGAACAAATTTTTTCCGACTTTGAGCCGCGTAAAAAATCAACCAAATACGTAAGCCCGCGCGTTCCCTCAAGTCGCGCCACGGCCGAAATCGCTTTTTGGGCAATCACCGTCGCGTCGATCCGTTCAAAACTCGACAGGCAGACATCACAGCTCGCGCACGTCTCCGGGGCTTCTTCCCCAAAATAATTTAGCATCTTCTTGCGCCGACAGACACTCGTTTCACAGAGGGCTGCTAGTTTGGAAAGTTTATTCAGCATCACCCGGGTTTGCTCCGGGTTGCCTTCAAGCTCCACAAACCGTTTCAGCTTCATCACGTCGCCCGAACTGTAAAACAAAATCGCCTCGCTCTTCACGCCGTCACGCCCTGCACGGCCGGTTTCCTGGTAATAACTCTCGATATTTTTGGGCAAATCGGCATGAATGACAAACCGCACGTTGGATTTGTTGATTCCCATGCCGAAGGCAATCGTCGCCACGACTATTTTAATTTCATCGCGCAAAAATAATTCCTGGTGTTTCGATCGCGTTTGCTGGTCGAGTCCAGCATGATACGGCAACGCCCCAAAACCAAACTGGCGCAAATCATCGGCAATCGATTCGGCCGAAGCGCGCGACAGGGTGTAAATAATCCCCGATTCTTCGCGGTGACCACGAAGGTATTCCACAATACGCTCACGAACATTGCGTTTTTGCTCGACGAAATAATGAATATTCGCGCGATTAAAACTCGAGACAAAAATCTGCGCGTTCCGGAGAGCCAGGCGCTCCACGATATCCCGGCGCGTCAACTCATCGGCCGTCGCCGTCAGCGCGATCGTCGGTACACCAGGAAAAAGACGCTTCAGCTCGGACAGCATCCGATACTCCGGCCGAAAATCATGACCCCATTGCGAAATACAATGTGCCTCGTCAATCGCAAACAGCGAGATCTGCAGGCTCTTCAAAAAATCCAAAAAATTTCGTTCCCTATCCATAAGTCGCTCCGGCGAGACGTACAAAAGCTTGAGTTTGTTCATCCGAAGCTGCTGAAAAATTTCTTCGCGTTCGTACTGGTCAATCGAAGAATTCAAATACGCCGCTTCAATACCATTCAGCTTCAACGCGTCTACCTGGTCTTTCATGAGGGCGATGAGCGGCGACACCACCACCGTGAGCCCATCAAAAATCAATGCGGGTATCTGGTAACACAGCGACTTACCCCCACCCGTCGGCATGAGCGCGAAGACATCCTGCTTGTGCAAAACAGCATCAATAATCGCCTCCTGATTGAGGCGAAACGAGTCGTAACCAAAGGTTGCTTTGAGTAAATTGGTGGCGAGGGGAAGCATAACTAAGAATTATACAAGGTTTTAACAAAAATAAGTAGCGCCACACAAGCCCCCTCTATATAATCTCCACACAATCCGCAGCGTTTGTTAAACAAGAATTAAATAGGCTATTTGATTTTGCCAACGATGGGGCGCAGAAAGAATTCATTCACCCCTTAATACGGGCTATAATGCTTCATTTTTGGGTGGGCTACCTGCATCCTTTTGTTGACGGGAACAGTCGACTTGCTCGGGTTCTCTTTTATTGGTATTTATTAAAAAATGGATACTGGGGATTTGCCTACCTACCTATTTCTACAATAATAAAAAAATCTCCGGTACAATACAAAATGGCCTACGTGTATAGCGAGCAAGATGATAATGATCTTACCTACTTTATTGATTATTCAATAAGAAAAATTGAGCGGGCGGCTAAAGAGCTTGAGGAATATATTAACAAAAAATCTTACGAAAATAAAAACATACATTCTAAGACGCAAAGCTTATACAGACTCAATGCCCGGCAAGTTCAGCTACTTCAATATCTTCAAGAGGACGATGGCGGAAGCACAACTCCCACAATCCATAAAAATATAAACCAAATCTCTAAGGTTACTGCTATTAAAGACCTGCAACGCCTCGTCGAGCTTGATTTTTTAACCACACGTAAAGAAGGAAAAAACAGGTACTACTTGCTTACCAAAGAAGGAAGTGATCTGTTCAAAAAAAATCCTCGATAGCGGATTTTGTTATAATTTTACCGTAAAAATATGCCAAAAAAATCTACCCCCCTGGAACAGCGTCGCCATCTGGTACGACGAGCTGGCCGTCAAAAAAGGTTCCTACCAACATACGGCAATCCTGTCGAACCTGTTGCGCTTTCTCGGATCAGTCAAAAACAAAATCGTTCTCGATCTCGCCTGTGGGCAGGGATTTTTTTCGCGAGTTACTAACTTCTTAGCTCTGAATTACAAAACCCCCTACTGCAATTTTTTAAACCAAAGCAAAAACACTTCACCACCCTGGTGAATTTTTTAAATTAGACAAATTGTCACCCCATGGAAACGTCTTTTTTGAAA
>JAHFHZ010000027.1 GCA_023246715.1 Candidatus Magasanikiibacteriota bacterium
GTTTTTTGAAGACCAGTGTCTCCATGAACGTACGGTCAGTTGAATGTAAAAGACACCCTTGCGGGTGTCTTTTATTATACTCAATTTTGGAGGTAGTGGGGAGTTTTGTAATTGAAAGCTTGATGGGCGCGACGCCAACCCAGCCGCGGCGACGCTGCTGGATGAGGTTGGTGATCTCCTCCACCCCGCGGTTCGTGCCCTCGGCCTGCTCGCCGAACATACCCGAGCGGACAAAGGCCTCGAGGCCGATGCCGTTGAAGGTGTTCATCGCGAACCCATTTCTGATCAGGTCCGCACAGTCCCCGTACTCCAGCGGGACCATGGTCGCTCCCTCGGCGAAGGCCTGCGCCATGTCTAGGAATGTCTGGTTGGCGATGTAGCTCCGAGCCTCAGTCGACAAGACGGTGGAGTAGAGGTAGCCCTCGAAAGCCTGGCGACCGAGCACGTCATTGAGGAGGTGCACGTACTGCCCACCTCGTTCGAACTCGGTGACCCGGACCAGGTCGACGCTCGAAAACTCGGTGGCGAGCTTACTGGCTGTGAGGCCGCAATCGCGCTCTGCTTCGCCGGTCCAAACAACCAGATCGACGCAGCCGAATAGTTCACGACCCATCACGCGGACCGCGAGCAGCTTTCGCGTCATCTCGACAGCTGCCTCGAAGCGTGTTTGCATCTTGGCGGGGTCTTTCTCGAAGACCCTGCTCGCAGCAGCAAACTTGCCGGGCTTACCGAGGCCGCGAGCCATGAAAGTGGGGAATGTCATCTTCTTGCCAGGAACGATCATGGGACCTCCTTTCCAGTTCACCATCCGTTTACAGGGATAATGAAGTGGTAGGGTGTTTTGTGCCGACCTTGATCTGCCTTCGTGATTTTCGTCGTGTCGTACTCCAAAAGGTGCCTGAGGGGACCTTTTGGGGCGTTTCACGCATACTTCTCACCGCAAACCAATACCAACGTTCCAGGCGCGCGTACGCCCCAAACGCTGGTATCGGTAGATTTTTCAGTGTCTCAATTGTAAGGAACAAAACGTTATCTTGGCTAAATACAACAAAAATAACTCCTTAATATAGCACAAAACCGGGTTTTTGTCAAGGGTTTTAAGAATATTTTAAGAATATTTTGCCTATAGTAAAGCAAAAAACAAAATACCCTCCCAAATTTGGGAGAGTACTTTGTTTGTGCGCCCGTTAGGAGTCTCACGCGCTCACTGCGTTCGCTTCACGAAAGGGCTTCCGCCCTCTCGTGTACTCTCCCCCGCAAAAGTGAAAACCTGACGGTTTTCAAACTTTCCCTGGTTCGACTCCTAGCCGAATGTAGCGAATAACAAAACGGTGGCTATATAGCCACCGTTTTGTTATTCGTGCGCCCGTTAGGAGTCGAACCTAAATTTCCGGCTTCGCAGGCCAGTGTCCTATCCATTGAACGACGGGCGCATTATTCAGTTTAGTTATACCTCCAAAAAATTCTTTCAGAGGCAAAACTCCACAGTATTTTCAAGGCGCGTACAGTCTGCGGGTGCTCTAAGTCGTATCAGAGACCGACAGAATTACGCGCAAAAAAATACCGTGGAGTTTTTTAGAACAAAAAATTCTTAATGCAACTTTAAAGCCCGCGCTACCTTATCGCTCACCGGCTCACCTTCTTCTTCCACATTCTCTACCAAATACTGCGCCAGGTACTCCCGAATTGGTCGGGGATCATATTTTTGCAGGGGCACCTGCAAACGATGGCGGAGCACGTTGTTGATTGTGAAATACAAATTCTTCACGACCGGCGGATTGTACAATATCCAAAAATCCTTTAATTCTGTGTACCGGTAGTACTTCCGCCCTAATACAATACCTGTTTCGGTAATCGCGAATAATACTTCGGGGGGTTCTTGGACATGCTGCAAATACATGATAATCCCGAACAGCACGATTATTAAGGCAAATAAATAATTTCCCGTCAAGAGCCCAAACGCCGCCAGGGCAATTCCCAGGAGCACCATCGCTACATACCAGCCAAATCCGCGCTGGTACTTTTCATACTCACTCACCTTCCATTGATACTTAATTTCGCCGAGGGGAACCTGCTCGCGGGTCATGTCCTTTGGCATACTGGTAGTATTTTCTAAAATGAAGAATGGTGAATTAACGGCTGGTGGACCCAAGAGGGCTCGAACCTCTGACCTTACGGATGTGAACCGTACGCTCTAACCAACTGAGCTATGGATCCTTTGCGGAGCGTACCACCCGAAGCGCTCGTATAGTTCAAAATAGCCTAAATAGTTGCCAAAACAAAGCGTAACAGATGCATAATAGCACAGCCCAGGGACTAAATCAAGCGGTGACTGGGTGCACATTGAACCTGGCAAAGGCCTATGTTATAATCGATTTTACCATTATGTTGAATAATTCCGAATCCCCAGACAATAAAAAACAAGAGGATTTAGCCAAAACCGCCGAACCGCCCGCCAATACTCGCATCCAAAGATTCCATCATACCGCGGTTTCGACCCCTCCCCCCAACCTCTTACGCCCGCGCCCCCTGCCGCGCGAAAAAAGCGCTCGACCGGAACGCAAAAAACACCGCTTGCTCTACGGCCTGCTGGTGCTGCTTTTTTTGTATGGTGCTAACCGGGTCATTACCGGTTTAACATTGGCTCAATGGCCGGGAACAGGTGGGGAGTATGATTTAAAAACGCTGCAGCCAAAAAAAAGCTGGCTTTTCGGTTCGATCAAAAATTTTATCTTCAAATCCGACAATCTGTTGATCGGCCAAAAAGATGATCGGATCAACCTGTTACTCATGGGTATTGGCGGCCCGGGCCATGACGGCGCTTTTTTAAGCGATACAAACATTATTTTAAGCATCAAACCGAGCACCAAGCAGGTAGCGCTCATTTCTATTCCGCGCGATTTAGGGGTAAAAATTGGCGACCATGGTATTCGTAAAATAAATAACGCCAACGCCTTTGGCGAAGCAGCTAATCCCGGCGCGGGCGGTGACTACGCTCGAATAATTTTTGAACAAACCTTTGGGTTAACTATCCCCTATTATGTCAGGGTCGACTTCAAAGCCTTCGTGGAGTTAATAAACGAGGTTGGTGGAGTAACCATTGCGGTTCCCCGTTCATTCACCGATTACCAATACCCTGGCCCAAACTATTCGTATGAGACAGTCAGCTTTGTGGCTGGCAACGAACTGATGAAAGGCGATCGCGCGCTTATCTATACGCGTTCCCGCCACGGCGGCAACGGTGAGGGATCAGATTTTGCCCGTTCGCGGCGCCAACAACAAGTGTTAACCGCGCTGAAAGAAAAATTACTCTCCATCGGAACATATACCAACCCGGTGCGGATTCAGAACATCCTCGATGCCCTTTCGGAACACGTCAGCACCAATTTGGATTTTGGACAGCTCATGTACTTGGCCAGCATTGGCAAAGATACCGATAACAAAATTATTCCTTTGGTAATCGACGACAGCGCGAATGGTTTTCTCAATGGCGGCATCAGCGCCTCGGGCGCTTACCTGCTCACCCCGCGCGGCGGTAATTTTACCGCCGTCAACACGGCCATCGCCCAGGTGTTTGACCCAACATTTGTTGCGCCATCCCCTCCCCCGGTTACCGCTCAAAATGCCCCCCCGCCGGCCGCAGCCCCAACCAGCACGCCACATTTCCCTAACGCGCAAATTGCTGTTGAAAACGGAACCTGGCAGGTTGGTTTGGCCGCCCGACTTAAAAAACACTTAGAAGCTGCTGGTTTTTCGGTCGCTTCGATTGGCAATAGTAATGTTCGCCCAATCGCCACGAGCACGATCTTTATCGCCAACCAAAAAATTGCCCCCGAGCTGATTACTGCCCTCAATAAAGAGCTCCCTCTGCCCACCACTACCGTGGCCCCGCCGTGGCTTTCGGACACCACCAGCTCTTCAACTACCGCCCTGCCCAAGCGGCCTGATATTGTGATTATTATCGGTACCGACTATACTAATTAAGAATTAAGCTGTAACCGATTGAACCTATGTCCAGTCCCGCCAGTATTATCCAAAAAAACCTCCCCGCCGTAGCCTTGGTAGGGCGTGTTAACGTCGGCAAATCATCGCTGTTTAACCGCATTATTGAGCAAAATTTAGCCTTAGTTTCAGGCATCCCCGGCACCACTCGCACCCGCAATATTGCCGAGGCCAGCTGGCGTGGGAAAAACTTCGAGCTCATCGACACCGGCGGGCTCACCTTCGAACAAAACGTGCCGTTGGAAGACGAAATTATCCGTCAAACCGAGTTAGCGCTCGAACAAGCCGATGTGATAGTGATGGTCACCGACATCAAAGAAGGCTTGCTCCCCCAAGAATTTGAGCTAGCCAAAATGCTCCGTAAACGAGCCAAAGGCAAACCAATAATTTTGGTAGCCAACAAGGCTGATTCGCCACAATGTTACGCCACTATCCACGAACCGGAATGGCAAAAATTAAATCTCGGCGAGGCCTTACCCATTTCGGCCAGTAGCGGCGCAAACCTCGGCGATTTACTCGATGTCATCTACAGTAAACTAAGCAAAGCAAAACGACGCCCCAAAACTGCCGTCGAAATTAAGGCAATCAATATCGCTCTCATCGGTCGCCCAAATGTTGGAAAATCATCGCTCTTCAATAAAATTATCGGGGAAGACCGGGTGATAGTCAGTGAAATGGCCCACACCACGCGCGAACCCCACGACACGCTTGTTGAAGTCGGCGGGCAGCCCCTCTTGTTTATCGACACTGCTGGCATCCGCCGAAAAAGCCGCGTTGAAGGCGAGCTGGAAGAAAACGGCGTGGGCAAAAGTATCGGGGCCATTAAACGCTCCGACATCGTCCTATTAGTGCTCGATGCCACCGCGCCCATCACCGATCAGGATCAACAACTCGCCGGATTGCTGCGCGAAAAAACCAAAAGCGTCATTATCATCGTGAACAAATGGGACCAAGCCGAAGATAACGACGATGCCTTTAGAAACGATGTCAAAAATCTAGTCTACCAAAATTTTCCGCACCTAGATTTCGCGCCGATCGTCTTTACCAGCGCCAAAACTGGTTACCGGGTTCACCAAATTTTCCCGCTCATTACCCAAGCCTACGCCGAACGGCAACACCAGGTACCCGAAGCAGAATTAAAAGCCTTCCTCAAGCGCTGTACGAGCCGCCGTTTGCCCACCCGCGGCAAAGGCGTGCGTCACCCCAAAATTCTCGACTTTCACCAACTCAAGGTTAATCCGCCGATGTTTGAACTATTCATTCACAGCAAAACATCACTGCATTTTTCCTACGTTAATTTCATTAAAAATCGCCTGCGTGAAGAATATGGATTTTTTGCTACGCCGCTCGTGATTAAACTCACCAAAATGAAACGGCTCTAACTATGCCGCGCCTGATAATTGGTTTAGGCAATCCGGGAAAAGAATACCATAATACCCGCCATAATGCGGGTTTTGTGGTGCTCGAAGAACTGGCCAAAGCGTGGCAATTTCCCGCTTTAGCTAAACAAACAAAATTTCGTTCACGAGTGAGTACTGGTACATTCAATGAAACAAAAATCATCCTGGCTGAACCAGAAACATATATGAACGAATCCGGATCGGCGGTACGATTATTAAGTGATTTCTACAAACTCTCTCCCGCGGCAATCCTGGTGATTCACGATGACAAAGATCTGCCACTGGGCGAATTCCGGCTTCATACCGATCGCGGTCCGGCTGGCCATAACGGCATCAAATCAATAATCGCCAGCTTGGACACTCAAAAATTTACTCGCCTGCGTGTGGGTATTGGCCCTGCCCAGGCGCTTCCCGCCGATTATGAACTAGCTAATTTTGTCCTGGACAATTTTACCGCCGCGGAGCAAAAAAATCTACGCGATTTACTACCCGAACTGCGCTTGACTGTTGAACAACAGGTAAAAAGTACCTAGCCCTATGGACTATCATGCGCTTCTCGCGCACTTCCCCAAACTCACACCTTTGCGATATCGCAAATTGCAGGCGGGATTCCCTGAGCTTCAAAAACTATGGGCAGCGGAACTAACCGAACTCATTGCTACAGGCCTCGAACCAGCCATCGCCGATGAATTCATTTCCTGGCGAGAAAAAGAACAGCCCGAAAAAATATTGAGCCAGCTGGCCCAAGAACAAATTACCACCATCTGTGTCGGGCAAAACGGCTACCCGCCGTTACTTGCGCAAATAAACGACCCTCCCCCGGCGTTATTTATCCGGGGTAACCCAAAAGCGCTCCTCGGCACCCCAGCCATCGCCGTGGTCGGTACTCGGCGGCTAAGCCCCTACGGAAAAAATAGCGCCGAATTGTTAGCTGGTGGCTTAGCTCGGCACGGCCTAACTATTATCAGCGGCCTCGCGCTTGGCATAGACAGCGTTGCTCACGAAAGCGCGCTGCTTAATGCCTGCCCAACCGTCGCCGTGCTCGGTTCTGGCGTAGATAAAAACAGCCTCTTTCCACGCGCCAACTACGCACTGGCCGAACGTATTATCGCGGCGGGTGGCGCGATCGCCAGCGAGTACCCGCCGGGTTTTAAACCAACCAGTTATTCTTTTCCAGCCCGCAATCGCATCATCGCGGGCCTGACGCTTGGCACTCTCGTCATCGAAGCGCCCAGCGCTTCCGGCGCGCTAATTACCGCCCGCGCCGCGCTTGATTACAATCGCGACGTTTTTGCAGTACCACACCCAATTACCTCGGCTGCTGGCGCCGGTTGTAACCGTCTGATCCAACAAGGCGCTCTTTTGGCCCAGAATGCTGAGGATATCATTGAAACGCTCAACCTAAACACCTTGCCCCAGTTAACCCCAACGACAAAAAAACCGCCAACTTCTGCTGAAGAGGTGGTTTTATTAGAATTAATCAAAACGGAACCGCTGCCAGTAGATCTGCTTATCAAAAAAGCAAATTTGCCAAGCAGCGCCGTCAGCCGGCTGTTAACCCTGCTCGAAATGGGCGGTTGGATAGAAAATAACGGCGGCTTGATCAGCAAAAAACATTAGAACCTGCTTAAGCCGCCAAGCGGGTTCCTCCTGGCCTGGTATTTTGCCGTCTTTGTCGGCGTTGTTGCGCCTGTTGCAAAGCTTTTTCCTCATCGAGGTGTTTTTTAATTTGACCAAACGTTTCGCTCATGGCTAATTTAAAATCCGCAGATATCGCCGGCCTGATTCGGTCAAAAAAAGAAGGGTCATGTTCAGCAATTTTATAACGGACGTTGATGACGGCATTCAAATCAAGAAATAGTTCCTGCAAATTCAAGCTCTTGGCCAGCTTATATAAGCCCTCAACATCTTCTATTGGCTCATAATACAATAACCTGGTAAGGCCCTGGACACTTTCCACCGCTTTGGGTAAATCTTTAACCAATTCAATAATCCACCCGCGAATCTCAAGCGGAACACTGCTTGGAAATCCATCCTCCTTGGGATGCAGGGTTAAAGGAACCCGGGTCCCGGCTTCCGGTAGCTTAGTAGCTTCGGCCGCTGTTCCGGCTACACCTCGTATTTCTGAGGGTGCCCCCTGGCCGACTTGTTCGTGCAAATGGAGTACGCGTGACATAGGTATAATTATAAAAATTTACCAGTCCAACTTTTTTTATTAGCTGCTATTTGTTCGGGTGTGCCCACCGCCACAATCTGCCCACCGCCTTCACCACCTTCCGGCCCTAGGTCAATCACCCAGTCCGAAGCATTAATTACATCCACATTATGTTCAATTACCACCACGCTATTCCCCTTTTCAACTAACTGCGTTAACACCTGCAATAAACGTTTAATATCTTCAAAGTGCAACCCGGTAGTGGGTTCGTCTAAAATATACAATGTTTTACCGGTAGAATGCCGGGCCAATTCCAACGCCAATTTGATGCGTTGCGCCTCACCCCCCGACAGCGTGGTGGCTGGTTGGCCCAATTCCACGTAGCCCAATCCAACATCGCGCAAAACGTTTAATTTATCCGCAATTTGGGGCAGATCACTGAAAAACTTAAAGGCTTCTTCGACCGTCATTTTTAATACGTCCGCGATCGTTAAGTTATGATAGTGAACTTCCAAAGCTTCGCGATTGTAGCGTAACCCGTTACATTCATTGCATTCCACGTACACGTCCGCCAAAAATTGCATTGGTATCCGAATATACCCTTCACCAGCGCAAGCTTCGCAGCGACCGCCGCCTTTCACGTTAAAACTAAATTTGCCAGCGTCATACCCGCGCAAACGCGCTTCGGGCAGGCTGGCGAACAAATCGCGGATCAAATTAAAAATGCCGGTATACGTGGCCGGGTTGCTCCGTGGCGTGCGGCCGATCGGCGACTGGTCAACCGTAATCACCTTATCGATATTTGATAAGCCTTTAATCGTTTTGTGGGTGCCTGGTTCCTCTTTGGCACGGAAAAAATACTTAGCTAACGCTTTGCCCAAAATATCAATAATCAAGGTTGATTTCCCCGATCCCGAAACGCCGGTGATCGACACCAGCTTACCAAGCGGCACGTCGACATCAACATTTTTTAAATTAAACGCGCTCGCGCCCACAATAGAAATCGCCGGTCCGGGTTTCGTCGTGCCACCTTTTCTATTTTCTAACCTTTTCTTACGCTCCATAACGGCAGTACCGAACAGGTACGGGCCGGTAACTGATTTTTTACTCTTTTTAATATCCGCCAGCGTACCTTGGGCCAAAACTTCCCCGCCGTAGACCCCAGCGCCGGGGCCCATATCCAACACATAATCAGCTGCTTTTATCATCGCGGCATCATGTTCCACCACAATCACCGTATTACCAAGACCACGCAAATATTTCAGGGTATTGATGAGTTGTTCATTATCGCGCGGATGCAGACCAACCGACGGCTCGTCCAAAACATATAACACGCCGGTCAAACCAGAAGAAAGTTGCGTAGCCAAACGCACCCGGGTAACTTCACCGCCAGACAACGTATTCAAGGATCGATCCAAATTCAAATAATTCAAACCAACGCGCTCCAAATTTTTGAGTCGGGGAACGATTTCAGCCAAAATGGGCTCACCAACTTTAACTTTGGCAAATTTAGTACGCGGCCCCGTCAAAGAGATTATCTGCTCCACGCTCATTCCCGCCAAATCCGCGATGCTCAATTCGTCAATTTTCACCGAAAGCGACTCGGCGCGCAACCGTTTGCCTTGGCAGACCGGGCAGGTACGTTCGCGCATATATTGTTCAATCTCTTTGCGTACGTAATCCGAACTGGTTTCCAAATGTTTAGCCATTAAATCTGGTATGACACCCGAAAAAACCGCCGGTTTTCCTTCAATCGCAAACTTTTCTTCACCGCTGCCGTACAAAATAATATTCATGGTTTTGGTTGGCAAATCAACCATCGGCGTGTTCACCGAAAAATCATACCGCTCAGCCACGGCCGCAAGCATTTTTTGATACCATTGATGGTTGCCAGTAATCCTGGTCCAGGGTTGAATAGCCCCTTCGGCCAGCGTCAGACGGTTATTAGGGATCACCAAATTCGGATCAACCTCCATGGTAACGCCCAACCCAGTGCAGCGTTGGCAGGCGCCATATGGACTGTTGAAACTAAAACTGCGCATATCCAAGGTAGGCATAATGCGCCCGCAATTGCTGCATAAACCAACCGTGGAATATAATTCCAAACCTCCTTCATCCGAAGAAGCAACAATAAATCCATTGCTTAAATCTACGGCTGTTTCAACCAGGCGCACCGGATCTTGCTTAACGATATCGGTGATGCGTCCAATCAGTAAATTAACGCTGTACAAAACATTTTTTTCAAATGGGAATTCTTTAAGGTCGTTAATTTTCACCAGATCACCGTTGATGCTGATCCACTCACAACCAGATTTTTCCACCCGTTCAATCAGCACCTTGGGATCCACATAATCTTTGCGGATAACCGGGGAATAAATTTCTACTTCCTTTACCTTACGGGCCAATTTGCGAATTCGCTCAGCGATATGGCCGACACTTTGGGCTTCCACTTTAACATGGCATTCCGGGCAGTACTGCTCACCGACCCGGGCAAACAACAGGCGCAAATAATCGTAAATTTCGGTCACCGTACCCACCGTAGAACGCGGATTTTGGGTAAATACTTTCTGGTCAATGGCAATCGTTGGCGACAATCCTTCAATCGAATCCACATCCGGCTTGTCGCGCGTTTCCATAAACTGCCGGGCGTAGCTCGATAATGATTCCGCGTAACGGCGTTGTCCTTCGGCGTAAATCGTGTCAAACGCCAGGCTGGATTTACCAGAACCAGACAAGCCAGTAATTACCACCAACTTATTTTTCGGAATGGTAACGCTGACATTCTTCAGATTGTGAACGCGAGCACCTTTGATGATCAAATTATCAGGCATACAAATTATTACTGATGATCGCGACAACTGGTCGGATCATCAAATATTTTCCAAAACTCCGCGATTTGACGCGCAGCCGGAAAAGCCGTCGCGCCCACAGTTGCCCCAAAAGCCGTTCCGGCCCCAGGGATAACATTGCCCAGAACGGCACCAAATGCTGCTCCGCTCGCTGAAATTTCGAGTGCTTTACGGAAAGTAATCAGGGCTGGACCATTATTAATGGCGGGAAACTCGCCCCGGTCTATACTGATGTTACACGTATAACCTTTCTCCAATTCCTCCAGAGAAATAAGATGTTTGGCAAAGGCCGGTGATAGCGTAGGGCTATTCACCACCGCTGAGGCAACAAAGGGGAAAGAAATAAACCCGCAGCCGCACAAGTAATTATGTTCCCCGCACTGTTGGGCTACGAATTTTGATAAATTCACGCTACAACTATGCGAACCGGGAGCTGTCTGGCCAACCGCCACCCAGTCATCGGTGCCACTGGAAAAAGGTGCTCCTTCTTTCCAACCAGCCCCGGTAAAACCGGTTTCATCGTTTACCTCTACCCCTAAATAAAACCCAACTACTCCACCCGACGCATTACAGATACTTGCAATTTCATTAGTGGAAGGGAAAGAATAAACTTCACCTTTGGCGGAGCTCCCGGCATAATCAATGTCCTCTACTTCTTCCACCACTCCATTATTACGGCACAAAGCCATCAGTTTGATGTTATTCCCCTGATCCACCGCCGGAACGTGAAACAAACCAAACGACCCAGAAAGTCGGCCCCCAAGCATCCCTGCCCGGCAAACATATTTTTTCTTGGGGTCCCCGGTATTATTAGCGTCCAAGCACAGCGAACCTTTGCCACAATAATCACCGAAGCAGGCGCTGCTCCCACCGTCCTTAATCAAGAACCGCTTCCCACAATAAAAATGTTGCAAATTCTTATCAGTTTTATCCTTCAAGGACAAATTAAACTCCGGTATCTTACCCGTGTCAAGAGGACTCACTTGATCGGTATAATCGGCAGCCTGCACGAAACTAACTTCATTACGAACCTTTTCTGGCGCGTCAGAACAAAATTGCGGTACGATTCCCTGGGGTCGAACCATCCATACCTGCGGCAGCCGAAAATTAACCAACGCCGGGTTAACAAAATTCAAAATAGTAAACGATAAATAGGCCAACAAGAGGCCAATCAAAGCTCCCCCAATCCGCTTTTTAGCGCTTGAGATCGTTTCACTATTTCCACCCGAAGCCACCCACTGAGCACCCGAAACAATTACCACTCCCGCTGCCACGATCCCGGCGATGGCCAAGGCATATTTATAAAGCACCTGAATAAAAACCCCGATATTTGCAAATTCCTTCTGCCCGCCGAAAGCGATTGAAGTGACCGTTTTGCCCGCCGGCAAGCATTTTCCCCAGCCTTCACCCGAACAATCTCCTTCGTTCTGTACCCACCCGCCTTCGGCTGCCTTGCGCTCTTCGGCAGTCGGCGCCTTACCACTCACCACGTTAAGTCTTCGCCCAACACATTCTTCTTTCTTCCAACAAATCGGATTAAAATCAGGGATTGGCGCTGCCGCTACAGACGATAAGAACCCAATAAAATATAAAACAATAAAGCCCAAAAGCACTGTAAAACGAAAAAGTCGTTTATACCGTTGGCCAGTCATACAATCGGGCGTAAAAATTAAAAACTCTTAAGAAATCCTTCCCATGCGGTAAACGGAATTACTCCCTCAACTTTTTCACCATTAATAAAAAAAGTAGGGGTGCCGCGAACTCCAAAGGTCAGCGCGTCCGCATAATCTCGATTCACCGTTGTAATAGTAGCTGGGTTAACCAGGCAAGCAGCCAGAACTGAAGCGTCCAACCCGGTAGCCGCCACCAAACGGTCACGATCAGCGTCAGAAAATACTTCAGTTAAAGCAGCTTGATTTTTATAGAACCAATCGTATACGGCCCAAAAACGGCCTTGGGCGTGAGCGCACACTCCAACACTGGCCAATTCGGTGGCCCCCGGGTGAGTAGATTCAACCGGGAAATGACGCGCAATCAACTGCACCTGAGTAGGAAATTTTTGCAAAACCTGAAACAAAATCGGCGCGGCCGTCTGGCAGTTAGGACATTTAAAATCAATAAATTCAACAATTTTTATTGGCGCCCGCGCCGCGCCGGTAAGCGGAGCGGTTGAGAGTTCAAGACGAGTACGGTCAATTTCTCCACGCGCCGCCACAGCCTGGCCCTGTGCCTGGCTAAATGCCGAAGCAAATTGTGCTTGTAGTTTAGCCCCCCCTCCTTGGCGGATTTGCCGCCAATAACTACCAGTTAAAAATATAAAAAAACCGGCTAACAATAAAATGGTACCGCCCAAAGCCAGGCCGATAATTGCCCCGGTGTTCGTGTACCAGGGGCGTTTCGGGCGTATTTCCTCCATACAATAAATAGGGAAAAGGCCAAAAAACCTTAACTGGGCCTATGTTAGCATAATTCCCAGGACTTGGAAAGATGGTTGACAAAAAATGTTACCAAAAAGATAAAAGCGAACACTTTAAAAGTTAAAACCGAACACCGGGTAAATCAGACATTTTAACTTTCTGTTCACCAACACACTGCCCTTTAAACCAGAAACGGATCTCAATG
>JAHFHZ010000028.1 GCA_023246715.1 Candidatus Magasanikiibacteriota bacterium
TGAGCAAAACTCAATTATCCCACGTTCCCAATTCAAGTCGAAAAATACATTTTTCTCAGATTATGGCTTACTTTAGATTAATTTTTAAGGTGCCTGGGAAATCTACCGGACACTAGTGACCGCTGCATAGCGATAAAATGGCTGCCCACGGAGAAAATTTTACAAACTCTCTAAAACGAGCCTTTTTAGAGAACTAGGCATTATACTCCGAAGAGCGAAAGAAGCTATACAATTTTGGTTATTTTGTCAAGGGCACGAGATTTTTTTGCCAAAAAATGCCTTATTTTAGCCATATTTTAACCATTTGCCATAAGCCTTAAACATGGTATACTTCTATTAATAATTTGTGTGTTAGCAGTTGCTCTATGTTGTATATCGCTTCGGATCACGCCGGGTTTCAGCTCAAAAAATACCTGGTTCGCTACCTCGAAAAACAGCTTAAAACAAAAGTTGCAGATTTGGGAGCAACCACCTATAATCCAGATGACGACTTTACTGATTTTGCAGTTGATTTAGCTCAAAAAGTAGTCAAAAACCAGGCTAACCGAGGCATTATTATCTGCGGCAGCGGGCAGGGTTCATGCATCGTGTCCAATAAGATAGCCGGCGTTCGCGCCATGCTTGGTTATAGCATTGAAAGCGCCGAAAAGGGCCGCCGCGAAGACGACGCTACAGTATTATGCTTGGCGGGGCGGGTGCTTTCCGATGAACATGCGGCGGCAATCGTGAAAAGATTTTTAGAAACTGAATTTGATGGCCTGGAACGCCGGGTGCGAAGGTTGGCCAAAATCGCCGAACTGGAAAAATGACCTATGTCTACGTACCCCCTACTTGCGCCCACAATTCTTGTACCTACTTTTGAGCAATTTGCCGAACAAATCCGGCGCGTAGAAGGCTTATTTGACTACGCACAAATAGATGTAATGGACGGAAAATTCGTGAATAACTTTTCTTTCCCCGAAATAGAGCGGATCAATGAATTAAACAGTTTGCTCAAATGGGAATTGCATTTAATGGTGGCACGCCCACTCATCGAAATGAAAAAGTGGGCTGGCGTGAAAAATGTTTTTCGAGTTATTTTCGCCATTGAAGCTGAAGACAGCCCAACGGAATGTATCGCGTTCGCGCGCGAGCAAGGTTGGCAGGTAGGGACAATGCTTAAGCCAAAAACTCCCTTGTCGGCAGTTGAGCCCTACTTAGACCAGCTAGACGTGGTATTGTTTATGACTGTTGAACCCGGCCATCAGGGAAATCCATTTTTGCCGGAGGTTGGAGAAAAAATAAAAGTATTTACAGCTTTATCCAAACGACCAACCTGCGCGGTGGATGGTGGTGTTAGCGCAGAAACTATTCCCCTGCTGAAAAGCTGGGGGGTGGAAATTTTTAACGTGGGCAGCGCATTGCTACGGGAAGCAGACACACAAATAGCTTATTACACACTAACCCAAGCGCTTAAGGATGCTGGCTAAATTTAATCCTGAAAACTTAGCAGGAGCGATTAACGATGGGCCCTACTACCACCTTACTCATATTAAATAATATGCTTGATCTCGTAATTATCGGGGGCGCGGCTGTTGGTTGCAGTAGCGCCATTTACGCGGTGCGCCGCAAATTAAACTTTAAATTAATTACCGAGAATATCGGGGGTGAAGTTGCCTTATCGGGCGTGGTGAATAACTGGCCCGGGATTATTGATATCCAGGGTTTTGAATTGGCCCAAAAATTCGCCGAACATGTCCGATCGTATGGCGTGGAAATCGATGAAGGCTGGACGGTAAGCGGCATTACGCCCGTTAAAAATTACCATGTCGTAAAGGCTCAAAAGGCCGATGGAGCCACCGCCGAGTGGCAAACAAAAGCGGTGATTATCGGCACGGGCATTCATCCACGGCGCCTCGGCTTGCCGGGCGAAGACAAACTTGATCGCAAAGGCATTACTTATTGCACCGTGTGCGATGGCCCGTTGTTTAAAAACAAAGTCACGGCCACAATCGGGGCAGGCAACAGCGCTTTGGAATCGGCCTTGATGATGGCCGGGATCTCCAAAAAAGTCTACGTGCTTTCAAAGTATGCGGAAAGCGAAGCGGGCGGGTTCCCCAAGGGGGATGCAATTCTGGTAGACAAACTCAAGCAATCCCCAAACGTGGAATTCCTTTATGAGGCAACCACCACGGAAATCGTGGGCGAGGCCAAAGTAGCCGGTTTGCGCTACACCAACAAAGCGGGCGAAGCCCAGGAACTGATGCTTGAGGGCGTCATGGTGCACATTGGCATGATTCCCAACTCACAATTTGCTAAAGGCGTAATCACCCTCGATGCGCAGAGCCAAATTGTGGCCGACAGCAAATGTCGTACGAACGTGGCCGGCATTTTTGCGGCTGGCGACGTCACCGACGTGCCCTATAAACAAATCGGGATTGCCGCGGGCCAGGGCATTGTGGCAGCGCTCGCCGCGATTGAATATATTAATTTATGGAAGGAATAGGCAAGTTTGATATGCTTTTCTATTTCGCTCGAGGCGCGGGGATCTTTGGCGTGCTGTTGATCAGCTACGGGATCTACATTAAAAAAGAGACCAGCCAAGATATGATTTTTGCTTTGGGCGGGTTGAGCTTGCTTATTTACAGTACCTATCTGCGTGATCCGATTTTTATTCCCCTCCAGATTATTTTTACCGGATCGAGTTTGTACGAACTATACTGCTTAAAAAAATAACAATTTATTCTTAACCTAGTTCATATGGAATTTATTCTTTCTCACCTGCCGGATTTTTCAACCTGGGATTTAACGCATATTATTATCGCCGTGGTTGGGGTGTTGGGGATGGTGCTCCTTGTTTATGGGGTGTTCCTGGAATCAGAACGGCGCCAGGACTTGATTTTTATCATTGGCTCGGGATGTTTGTTCGTGTACGCCACCTACATTCAGAATAAATTATTCGCCTTAACGATGTTTGGTTTCGGCGTGGCCAGCTTATTTGAATTTGTTGAAATTTTGCTTGGCAAGCACCATCATGTCTGCGTGCCGACCGACGTTATCAAGGATCCGAAAGGAAAAATGTACGATTATAAAAAATAACCTATGTTTAAGCTTGTCGCCATCGGCGACCCGATCATCGACACGCATGTCCAGATTGAGGAAAACTGCCTGGAGTGCCACCTGGCGAGCGATAATAAACATCTCTGCCTCAATTACGGCGAAAAAATCCCCATTATCGACAGCTTTCAATCTTTGGGGGGCAACGCGCCAAACGTGGCCGTAGGCGCTGCCAGACTTGGCTTAACCAGCGCCGTGTTAAGCACGGTAGGGACGGATGCCTACGGGAAACTGGCTCTGCAAGAACTAAAAAAACAAGGCGTAGACACTACACTAATCAGCAAAGACCGCACTCACCAAACCCGCTATTCTATCGTTCTTAACTATCGGGGGGAACGCACCATTTTGTCTTACTCCGAAGAAAAAACCTACCGCTGGCCAACAAAAATGCCCCCGACTGACTGGATTTATTACACCGGCCTGTCTAAGGGGTTTGAAATTATCCAGGAAAAACTACTGAAGTACCTCACTTCTCACCCAACCGTGCGTCTGGCGGTGAACCCAGGATCGTACTTGATGAAATACGCCAAAGAAAAACTCTGCGAGGTACTGCCTCGCACGGATTTACTGATCGTGAACCTGGAAGAAGCCGAGAAAATTTTAAACACCACTCTGGAAGAAAAAAAAAGCGCTGCGGCTTTAATCCACGCATTACTCCGGGAGGGGCCCAAAGAAATTGTGCTCACCGATGGCCAGCGCGGGGCCTTGGCCGGAACAACCGAAACAACCTGGCACATTCCCGCTTTCCCCGTGCCGGTGGTGGCCAAAACCGGCGCTGGCGATGCTTTTTCTTCGGCCTATATCGCAGCCCGATTTTATGGGCATGATATCGCTACCGCGCTGCGTTGGGGCAGTGCCAACAGCTCTGGTGTGATGCAAGAGCACGGGCCGCACGGCGGATTACAGGACCAAGCTGGCATTAAACATACTTTAACACAATTCAAAACCTGTATGGCTTCAATGGTATAACCAAAAACGGGCCGAGGCCCGTTTTTATGTTCCGTTTATAATTTTCCTTGCGATTTTGCCATTAAATTCGCCAGACGGTACAAGGCGCGGGCGCCGACGATGGAATCCCAATCATCGTTCACTCCCGGGGCGACTTCGCAGAGGTCGAAGCCGATGATGGTTTTGCCTTGTTTGATAAGGGTTTCTACAAGATAGAATACTTGCTCGAACTCCAGACCACCCGGCACTGGTGTGCCGGTGTGCGGGCACAACGCCGGATCGAGAGCGTCAATATCGAAGCTGATATAGACTTTATCGGAGAGCGGCCTAGCGATTTCTTGACAGAGCTGCTGCCAGGTGGCGCCTTCGTAGGCGCGACGCTTTAGGCTGATGTCGTCGAAGGCAACAATTTTGCCTTGGGAATTTTTGATTCGATCGGCTTCTTGCTGGCTATAGTCGCGGATGCCGAGTAGCACGAATTGGTCGATGTTTTTGATATCCTTATAGGCATTGTACTGGATAGAGGCGTGAGAAAATTCAAATCCTTCGAAGGCTTCGCGCATATCGGCGTGGGCATCGATATGCAGCATGGAAAAGCTCGAGTATTTTTCAGAAATGGCCTTCATATACCCTTGCGGCACGCTGTGCTCACCGCCCATGATACAGACACTTTTGCCTTGATCGAGCAATTTTTTGCTTTCTTTATAGACCCAATCGTTGAGTTCGCGGCCAGCGGCGTTGATTTCGTCATAGTATTTTTTGACTTTTTTGTCGGCTGGATTACCGCCAGTGTAGAGGTGGTCTAGGCATTTTTCGGCTTTGGGACGCAGAAGGTTGTTCTTCTTTTGCCAGTAGCTGGAAATCGGTAACAGGCCGATACCCAGTTTCCAGGCATCGGGGATATCCTGATTATAGAGATCAATCTGATACGACACGCTCAGCATGGTCTTGGGCCCTTCTGCCGTACCGGTACGGTATGATACGGTTACTTCCCAGGGCATGGGGATCACCACAACCTCCGATTCATTGTTGGTAAACGGCAAGCCAAAAATATTGCTGCCTTCTAGCGAAAAAGCGCTCGGGTCGTAGGTAGCGATTTTTTGGAGTTTGGATGATGGCATATTTTGTTTCATAAAAATTTGTGTTTTGTCATTCCAATATAGAGTGTCCCACTGCCACTAGCCATAATGTACACGTAGTAATTATGGTTTTTCATAGCTAACTTAGTACTGAAGGCTAGGTCGAAGGGATTCCTCGGCTACGCTGCGCTCCGTTCGGAATGACAGAACGCCTTTTTTATAAATCCAGCAGCACCGCGGCGATCCACGGGAAGACCACGGTCGCGTCGCTTTGGATAATTTGATAATAACTCTTGGTGGACAGTTTGTCCCAGGTGATTTTTTCTTTACCGCCCGCGCCGGAATAAGAGCCGTAGGACATGGGCGAAGAACCGATTTCGATAAATCCAGCCCAATCGCGGACCTTGTCATGTAGGCCAAGGTCGTGTTTGATGGACGGCACGACGCAAATCGGGAAGTCGGCCGCGATGCCGCCGCCCAGCTGCAGAAAAGCGATGGGGGTTTTCTTGGATTCCTCCATATACCAGTCATAGAGCCAGGTGAAATAATCCAGACCGGTTTTCATTACGGATGGATTTACGGTGGGGCTGTTTTTTGGCTTGTACTTACCACTGTAGGTGTAGCTCGCAAAAATGTTACCCATGGTGGAATCTTCGAAACCAGGAATCACGATCGGGACATTTTTTTCATAGGCCGCGTAGGTCCAGCAATCATTCTGGTTGGCGGCTTTATCTGCTTTGATCAAACCTTTTTCAAACAGGCGACGGAAATATTCGTGGGGGAAATAGCGTTCGCCTTTGGTCTCGGCCTCTTTCCACATTTTTAACAGATGTGGTTCCATAATCCGAACGCTTTCGTCTTCTGGCAAAAAGGTATCGGTAATCCGGCGCAACCCAGCGTCGCGCAGCTCGGCTTCTTGGTCGGGGGTTAATTCGGTATAGCGGGGAATATAGGAATAATGCGAATGCGCGACGTAGCGATAGTACGATTCCTCGTGGTTAGCGCCGGTAGCGGACACGATATGTACTTTGCCCTGGCGGATGAGCTCGGCAAGCATGACGCCGACTTGGAATGAGCTCAAGGCCCCGGAAATAGTAACCATGAGCTTGCCGCCTTTTTTAAGGTGTTCTTTGAGCCAGAGCGCCGCCTGCAGCGTGGAACCGGCGTTGCAGTGATTCAGGGTATTCATGGCGTAGGCCGATACCGGATTTTTACTCTTTTTAACATCTTCGCTAATGGTCCCGCCCAAGAGGACGCGAGAATTATTTTCGGGTACGATCATTTTCCGCAGCGCCGGCGAAAGTTTGTTTAAGAGTGATTTTTGCATATTTTCTACAGATTAACCAATAAAAGAACCTGTACCATAGTATACGGCACAGGCTCACAAAAAGGCAATGTCTTTGGGTGTTACCAGCCAAACAGCTTACCGATTTCTTCGGGACTTTCACGCTTGCGGGCCACAGTCACCAAGCCATTTTGCAAGACAATTTTAGCCGGGGAAGAAATAAGACAGTGATGCATCGCAAAGGCATCTTGGTACGCTCCGGTATCAAGTACGGCGATATACATATCTTCGCCGTGGGCCATATCCTCAAGCCGGGGCAAGAGCACGTGGCCATCGGCATCAGCGTATTTATCGTCGGAATCACAGGTAAGGCCGGTGAGCCAGACGCGCTCTTTTTTCTTGGCATCCATGTGATTGACCGGGATAACGTGCCATTTTTGATGGATGGACCAGGTATCGAGCAGATCGGTCATGAAGCTGCCGTCGATAATATACCATTTCTGCGCCACGCCTTTTGCTATATTTTTTGACCCGACAATCTTAAACACGGTCATTTGGGAAGGCGCGGCAATATACGACCCCCATTCGGTAATAATGTTGGGGTGGGGAATCCCCGCGCGGTCACTTAGATCTTTAAGCGTGGTCACAATACGCTTAACCACCGATTCGGTGCGGTAGAGCTCTTTCTTTTCAAAGTTAACCGCCATGCCGCCACCGATATCGATAGTGTCGAGGCTGGGGTTCTGACGGCGCACCTTAACATACGTTTTAAACGCTTCGCGCAAGGCGGCGATAATGTCGTTTTCTACGGTCATCTGGCAGCCCATGTGGTAGTGCAATACCTTGAGATTACGCATTTTGCCGAGACTCAAAATTTCTTCTTCGGAGAGCCCGAAGCGGTCGATTTTTTTGTCCCAATGAGAGTTAACTTTTAAATCCAGGTTCAAGCGCACCCCGCGCTCACCCTTAAAGTCCTTCAGCAGTTCGGCTTCTTCGGGGCTTTCAATAATTGGCGTAATGGTGAGGTCTTTACCCTCCAGATGTTGAATGAGATTGAGGTACTGGGAGGTTTTGGGGCCATTGCAAAGCACCCGAATTTTGGCGTGAAAATTTTCGCCTTCCCACATTTTTTTCACTACCCAAAGCTCGTTGGCAGAGGTCGCCTCTAAATGCGCCCCCTCAGCGATGAGCGGCAAAACAACTTCCTTATTTTGATTCACCTTCATTGGGAAATGGTAGGTAAACCGGCCCTTATAGCCCGCTTGCTTGATACTACCCGAGAAAATATCGGTGAGCTTTGCTAACCGCTGTTCAAGCACGAAGGGCATTAAAATTTTAATGGAATGGCCGAATTTTCGAGCCAAGTCGTAGACGTTGTATTGGTAATTGCCTTCACGAATGATTAATTCGCCGTCAGCATTTATATCAAATTGATCGGTATTGAATTCTTTTTTGCCGAGCTTCCAAAATTGTTTGAAATTCTTTTTCATGGCCGCTGATTTAGAGAAAAAATAAATTAAAGTAAGGCGTAGTATAGCCTACTGCGCCCGCTTGTCAATACAATTTAAAGGCCTTTTGAGCATTGACCAATAGGTTAAAAACAGATTATGTTAGCAAAAAAACCAGTTTTTGTCAATACTTATTGGTAAGGATAGCTTTGTTTTATAAAAAACGCTCTCCAACCCTGGGTTGGAGGTAGCTGGAAAAAGTTTAAAATCAGGCGTAAAAATCAATAATTTTGGGCACATGGATTCCTTTCATTCGGTTGAGCTCCTGCTTGCGCCCGTGGAAAAATTCCTCCGATTCACAAACCGCCCGGTAATCCAGCTCGGGGCCAAGCAGGCATAGTCCTTCTTCAAACCCGCGCACGCGGGAGCGGATTTCGGCGGCCAGCGTGGGGTGATCTTGTTCTTTTTCGGCCAAAGCACGCAATATATCAAGTGTTTTTTTAATATCGGCCAGCACATTGCTAAATTCCTTCACCCGGAGCAGGTAGCGGTCTTTGCTGATACCGATCAATTCTTGCGCGGCATAGTGGCGCAGTTCACCCTGAATTTCTACCAACGCCACGCAGAGTTCCTGCCTCTCTTCGGATTCAAAAAAATCCGCGGGGCGACCGGAATGCAACTCACGTAGCGTGCCGCCGTGATGTTTAAAGTCGTGGTATTTTTTTTGCAAACCAGGCGAAAGCTTCGGCAACAAAAAGTGTTCCCCCACCTTGCTTTCGGCCGTGGCTAAAAATTCTTTGTAAGCCTGGTTCCACGGCCAGGCCGCGTAACCAAAAAAAATCATGGTATCTTCTACTTCGGCGAGGGTGATCGTCTGGTCATGTTCTAAATGATCGAGCGCGTGAGCCATTTTTTCTTTGGCCTCTTTGGGGAACAGCGGCGGCAAATGTTCGTATAAACGGCGGAAGAGCGCGATTGATGATTGCATATAGTGTCATTGCGAGGAGTGGAGTCACGATTCGCATCGGGACGAAGCGACGCGGCAATCCCCTTATTTATAAAAATTGTTAAGTTGTTTCATTGTGAAATTGTTTTTAAATACTTTTCAATCAACACTCGATCGGGCGGGAATGACCCGGCTTAATTTAAACATGACTTCTTATGTAATATAGGGCAATCCCAGCAGCAACACTGACATTAAGGCTGTTCTTAGCGCCCCGCATTGGGATGGCGACCGCGAGGTCGCAGTAGCGCAGCAAATTTTTTGTAACGCCCGTTTTTTCGTTCCCCACCACCAGGGCCAGCGGGAACTTGGGCTGCCACTGGTATATACTAACACTTTTTGGGGTCTGCTCCAAAGCCACAATTTGGTATCCGGCGGCCTTGAGCTTTTTTAAAAGCCGCCCGGGTTGCGCCGCGTATTCCCAGGGCACGGCTTTTTCTGCCCCGAGCGAGACTTTATCTACCTGCGGGTGGGGCGGGCGTGGACTGTAGCCCGACAGATATATTTTATCTACGCCGGCTCCATCGGCTGTGCGGAACATGGCGCCCACGTTATGGCCGCTTCTGATATTGGGCACCACCAACACAAACGGCGGCAGCGCGCTTAGCGGAGCTTGGCGGTCCATAGAGTTTGCGCGCTAGTGAGCGCCACGGCGAGCGCGTCGGCGGCATCGTCGGACTTAATTTTTTCCTTGATTCCGAGCAGCATGGCCATGATTTTTTGCATTTGGCCTTTTTCGGCCCGGCCATAGCCGGTCATGGCCTGTTTAATTTCAAGCGGGGTAAATTCATCCACGGCCAGTCCGTTTTCAATGGCGCTCAGCAGGATAACGCCGCGCGCCTGGGCGACTTGGATAGCGGTGGTAACGTTTTTAAAAAAAAATAACTCCTCCACCGCCATGCGGTCGGGGTGATATTTTTGGATTAGATCAATTAATTCGGCATGCAGATCTTTGAGCCGCTCCACGAAGGATTCTTTGGGATTGGTTTCAATGCAACCGTACTCTACGCCGACCCAATTGTTGCCAGCGGATTGTTCAATCAAGCCGTACCCAATGCGCCCAAAACCCGGGTCGATACCCAGAATACGCAGCGGTTTAATCATAAGCGGTCGCGGCCATTTTTTTAAGCGCAGCATCAACCCAGGTGCTCACCTTATCGCCCAACTCATTGAGGTGAACGCGGTATTCGAGGGTGGCCGACTTATCAGCTAACACGCTCAAATCCCTTTTTTGTAGTTCGGCGATATCTGCTTCAAGGTGCTTGAGATTAAAAATAGCATCTTCGCGTTCCCATTTTTTATCACTGGCGGCTTTACGTTGATTGAGCTCTAAAGAGGCCAGCAGCATGTCGACTTTCTTTTCAATGGCAGTTAATTCGGTGATGCGCATTAATATATTAAATTTTGAAGTTTGTTGCTCTGGTGAGAGCCGGGTGCTTTGCGAAGCATTCGCAACCTCGGGCGGTTCAATCTTCAGTTGTTTTTCGCGCAAACGTCTTTTTTCTTCCTTAAATAAGATAAGTTTTTTTTGAGTAAGCTGAGACGCTTCTTTTAGAATGTCACCCGGAGCTGATCTTTGAGCTTCAGGAAGTTCCACGACGGACATTCGGAGCGTGTGGGCGAACTCAATTGGCTGGCGTTGTTCGGGAGATTCCATACTTATAGCGCGTTAGTATAATAATCTTCAATATCATCGTTGTCTTCTAAACTGCCGAAAAAATCGGAGAGCTTTTTTTGCAGGTCCGGATCGGAAACTGTCAGCGGCTCTTTTGGCAGCCATTCAATGCCCGAGTGCAACGGTTCAATACTGAGTTCCTGGAGTTTGTGCAACACCGTTTGCAATTTGTCGATCCGGGTTTTTACCATTATGCCTTCGAGGCTGTCGGCAATGTCTTCGGCTCCGGCTTCGATTAAGGCCAGTTCTAGGCCCACTCGCCCATTTTGCAGATGTTTGCTGCCGATCACGATGATCCCCCACTGTTCAAACATCCATTGCACGCTGCCGGCACCCCCCATGGCGCCACCATGTTTGGAAAAAAGATGTTTAACGTCTGAAGCGGTACGATTTTTGTTATCGGTGACGGTTTTTATCAAAATAGCCATGCCCCCGGGGCCAAAACCTTCATATAATAATTCTTCCATGCACGCGCCGTCGTTTAATTCGCCGGCGCCACGTTTAATAGCCCGCTCAATATTGTCTTTGGGCATGCCGACCGCTTTGGCTTTATCGATCGCCAAGCGCAAACTAAAATTAGCCGCTGCATCTCCCCCTTTTTGGGCGGCGATGGTAATGGCGCGCCCCACCTTGGTGAAAGCGTTAGCCCTCACGGCGTCCTGCTTGCCTTTGCGTTCCTGGATGTTGTGCCACTTGGAATGACCGGACATATTAGAAACTATATTTCTAGAACCCCAGAGATAAATTTTGTATCCCCCAGACGACTATTTTTGTTTAGCCATTCATAGAATTTTTCCTGATCGGGTCCGCTCATTAACCGGGGTTGCGATTGGGGCAGGCTGTAAGGCAGAGCGTAGACCGATTTAACCGCGCCGAATTCCAACACCAAGCCAAGACTTAATCCTTCTTGAGTATCCCGCGAAAAATACTGATCGAAGATAAAATTGCCGAGGGAATAAAAAATTGGTTTGCCTTTATACAACTCCATCTCCTGCACAACGTGCGGATGAGCGCCGATAACAGCCGTCGCTCCCAGGTCAATTAACTGGCGGGCTAAATCCCGCTCCGGCTGGCGAGACAAGCGTTTGTACTCTACCCCCCAGTGCGGCATGACGATTACGTAATTTGCTTGTAAACGAGCTGTTTTTATGGCCGCGCGGACTGAATCCATTTTTAAGGCATGGTCGGTATTGTTTAGCCCGATAAAAGCTACTCGTTCGCCGCTCGGGCCGACAGATTCACTAATCAGGGTGAATTGCGCGCCTTCGCGCAGCCCATCACCAAAATATTGTACTCCAGCGGCAGACAGCGTTTTTTTAGTAAAATCCACGTTGGCCCAGCCCATATCCACATTATGGTTGTTGGCCAGGCTAACCGTGGTGAAGCCGTATTTTTTAAGTTGAGCCGCGAGAGCCGGATCAAAGCGGAAAGCGATGGACTTGGTAGTTTTTATTCGCATGGGAGCAAAGGCACCTTCGAGATTGGCCACAATAAAATCCGGTCCAGGATACAGGCCTTTATCCGGCCCGGCTAAATTTTTAAAGACATAGCCTAAACCGCTGGTGGACATTTTTTTAGCCACATTACGATCAAGCATCATGTCGCCAAACATATGAAGCGTAATAGCAGTTGAGCTCTCGGCCTTGAGATTGGCGACCTTAGTTTGAAAGGCTTGGTAGACCGTGCTGGTCGCGGGAGAGGTCATGGGCTCAGCTTTTTTGGGTGCTGGGGCTTGCACGGCTGGTCGAA
>JAHFHZ010000004.1 GCA_023246715.1 Candidatus Magasanikiibacteriota bacterium
TGTCTCCATGAACGTACGGTCAGTTGAATGTAAAAGACACCCTTGCGGGTGTCTTTTATTATACTCAATTTTGGAGGTAGTGGGGAGTTTTGTAATTGAAAGCTAAGAGGTCAAACGCAAGACCGGCGTAGGCCCATTCGCGCAGCATCGGGAATTTTGGTTGCCAAATACCAATAACCCCCAGAATTTTGGCCCAACCAATAATGTGCAAGACATAGATCGGGTATCCCAAATGCACCATTATATCTTTGGCGGCTTGTCCGGCCATTACGTCGTAGATTGCGCCTATGAGTATAAACAGCGAGAACAAGATTGTAACAGTATAATACGCGATTTTTATTTTTTTCATACCGCAAGGGTAGATAATTTAAGAATAATTCAGGTTAGTCTGGTGGTAGCGAAAATTAAAATATTAAGGCAGGTCAGTTTTGGGGCGATTGCGATTGCGCTGCCCGACCGGATTGTGATGGGTAGTTTTGGCCGCCGGGCCAGCGTAGTGTCCTTGGCCTGTGGCTTTTTTGCGCGGTAAAGCCGGTTTCCCCTTGGAGGTATCGATTTTTTCTTCAGCTTTTTTAAGGGCCTGTAGTTGCTTGGTGTACCATTTCATATATATAGGGTTCATCGCTTAGCGAATTTTATCAGCTAACCATAGCACAAGTTGGCGCTCCGGGCTAGAGGGGTGGCTGGTTGCCGGCAAACGCCTATGACAGTTTAATTAATTTCAATATCAATATGCCGCACATGTGGCACATCTTCTTTAATGCGTTTCTCAATTTGATTTATTTTGGTGCCGATGAGTCGGGGCGCGCGGTCGCTTAATTCGGTAAAAAAACGAATGAATTGTGAATAATCAGCGGATAAGTTGTCAAACTCGGCCCTTAATTCCCCATAATTATGTGCTTCCTTTAACAGGGCGGTACCGTTGAATTCCACTTCGCATTTTACCCGATACGTGTTGATGTCTAGTATGGCCGATTTAAAATCAATCACCTTTTCGATTGCCGGGTCGGCGTTCAAAATCGCCAGCACCTGTTCTTCTAAGTGTCGAGGCATTGCTTTTTCCAATAGGTACTCGCGGTTTTTAATGATGAGCATGATCGCCACGTACACCAATAACAATCCGATCAATATCGAGCCTACCGCGTCCCATACCACGCTCTGGGTAAACGAAGTCAGCGCTAAACTGGCCATGGCCAACAGCGAGCCAAGAACCGCCACCGCGTCTTCGTAAACAACCGCCAGCGTGGTCGGGTCGCCAGCTCGGAGGGTATTTAAAAATTTTGTTTCGGGGGTATGTCTCTTTAGCGCGCGGAAAGCATACACTAGTGTGAAGATTTCAATGACCAGCGACACTCCCAAAATCAAATATCCAATGGGATGTGTTGCTACGGGAGCGTGCCCAAACAGCGACACGAACCCACGGTACAACGTAACGCCCGCTCCCAAAAAGAAAATGCCGCAGGCGCTGATGAGCGCCCAGAAAAATCGTTCCTGCCCAAACCCATAGGGGTAGTTGCTGGTGGCCTTACGTTGGGAACGTTTGATGCCGATCATTAAAAGAGCCTGGTTGCCGGTGTCGGCTGCAGTGTGCACGGCTTCCGAAAACATTGCCGAAGAACCGGTTAGGATAAAACCGGTAAATTTGATGACGGTGATAAATATATTGCCGGCCAAGGCGGCCATCACGGGCAGTAAACCGGCTGTTTGGGTAGGAAGCATATACAGTATTTTATTATAAAATAGCATATATACTATAAAATAGCTAATTTTAGCTAAAAAATACTATCTTTTAACACGCAACAGTGCCAAGGTCGGGTGATAGGCAGAGTCCATTTATGAGCGCCGTGCCTGGCTTCAATTGACAACTGCTTCGTATAGAGTAATATAGGTGTATATGCAATACGCACTCGCCACTAATCTGAATAATAATTTCCCTCCCTACCTAGTTCCGATGACAAACGATCCTGTTCCGGTTACCGTACCCTGACAGAGCAGTGCGTGCCAATCATCGCCATACCGCGGCAAAAGAATGCCCGAATTTGGCAGCATGGCAACAGTGGACACGACCGCTTGGTCCGCGATGAGAATCTCTCCGTCGTATCAGACAGATCGGTCGAAAACAATGGAAAATTGAAAAGAACTATCATCGTCGGAGTCTAGCCGAAACCACGATGTTCCGGATTAAGACGATCTTTGGCAATCGTGTGGTTGCTCGTCGTCATGATACGCAAACCACTGAATTATTCCTCCGTATCAAAACGCTGAATCGGATGACGGTGCTCGGTATGCCAGACAATGATCTTGTTGCCTAGATTCCTTTCTCCAATGGTGGAGTGTGATTGGAGAGAGGAATTATTCAACAAAGTCCATCAGAATAATTATTTTTTAAAATTTCAAATATGGATCAATCTCTATCACCTCAAAAAGAATCTTGGCGACATAGTCCAGATGCTTATAAAATACAAAAAGACTTAGCCAAATCTTTAGAGGAGGACTTGAACGGAAGACCTGAAATGCTATTAGTTTCCGGTGAAAAAATCACCGCTCATCGACAGGACATTCAAGATACTTTAGAAAAATTTGATCAGCTGACTGAAAAACAAAAGGAGGATATTGATAAACGATATATTATTTCTGGCGGCGTTAAAGGCTTGCTAGAGAGCGCTAATGAGCTTTTTTCTAAAATTGAAGCCATAGCAGATAATAGTGGCATGTTTGTAGGTAAGTCAACTGGCCGTGCTACTGCGGAGGCTATCTGGAAGCAAGATGGGAATGTGCGTAGGATTGGTTTAAATCCAGATTTTAATCTTAGACAAGAACTTGACTTAGGCATGACGCTTCCTGAAATAGACAAAAAAATATTTGCAATACTACAGCGAAGACTACCCGAAATAAATTTTAACATTCCACCCAAAGACCAAAGTGCCATTTTATGCGCTATGGCAGAATATGATAATCCGTGGGGAGTGCTTGCAGCGGCTAAACAGATTAAAGAAAGAATTTTAAATCCAAATTTGGAGAAGGAACGATTAGAAAGAACGTAAAAATTTGGTCTGTGAAATAAAAGTGGCATACTACTGAGTGTTGTTTTTTTTATTTTAAAATTTAATTTTTTCTACCAAAAAAAATTATCCATTGTCAACGATCACGCCACCTATTTGACTAGCCCGTTTGGTGGATTGGGTTGGGGCTATTTGTTGGCCCGCTGCGGCGGGCTTAAAAAATGTTCGAACAATCCCTAATATACCGAGCGTAGAAAAATATGGATCAAGTAAGCCATATTTTTTTATTGACCATAGGCGTGATTCGAACCCGTTAATACTTAATTTCTTTCAAAAAATCCCGCACTTCTTCTTCCTTGGTGGGGAGCGGTTGAGCTAAGCGCCAGATGACCTCAAATTGAGACAGCATCATTTCGGCTAATTCCGCGCTTTCAATAATATAACCAAAACTTTCTTTGCGTGAAGATAAAAAGGCCACTTTGTTTCCATAAATCCAGTACCCCATGCTGAACTGTATTTCAGCGGGAGCAACCCTGACTTCTCTTTTAAATAATTTTCCCGAACCAAGGTAGGGATGTTTTTTAAGAGCCACCACTTCGTTCTCCGGCCAAATAGCACGGGTATATACATTATTACGAATGCGTTCTTTGTTGTGATAACGAAAAAATTCCCCCGATAACACGTCAACCATTTTTTTAATTGGCCAGTAAGCCTGGGTCTCGATATTTTTGTAGAGCAGCATGTCTTTTAAGACATTTTTTAACCCTTCAGCCCCTTCAAAAATTTCAAACTTCGGTAAAAGTAATTTTTGGGGTTGTTTTGCTTTTAATTCCGGCAGCAATTTTTGATATTCCAAAAAATCTTGCTGAGTACGTTTAATTTTTTCTTCAAAGATCGGAACAATTTTTTCTGGGTCTTTAGCAATAAAAAGTTTGACCCCGCCCTTTATTGATTGCACCACAAAACCTTTTTCTATCAGGCGTTTTAAAACGAGATATTGGGTAACGCGAACAACCCCGCTGGTGCGGGCTAATTGTCCCGCGTTGAGTGGGCCATTTTCTAGCAAAAGACTATATGTTTTAATCTCGGCGATGTTTAGTCCGAGCCCGGTTAATATTTTTTCGAGCATACACAATATCTCTATGTTGTTATTATGTTACAACACTATATACATAGTTGTCCACATCATCTAGGATAAGTTTACAAGGAGGTAGTGATGAGAAACATGCAAGATCCCAAGAACTGGCTTCTACTCCCGCCGGGTGATACGTTGCTCCTGCGCTTCCCCGCGCCGGAGATCCTGCCGGGCACCGAGCTGGCTTCGTCGCGCGACATTCTCGTCGCCAATGGCGGAGCCGCGTTTCCCTGGGGTCGGCTCCCGAAGCCCCAGCCGAATGACCACCTGTGGCATGAGCATCGTCTCGGCACGGGTGGGCTTTACCACGTGGCATGGTTCGTGTGCCGCGAGGGCCGGGTGGGTGGGGCGCCGAACGTTCCGGAGGATTTGCCGGGCTCACTGCGTTCTGGCCTCTACCTGGACGGCGGCAGCTCGCCCGAGGGTCTCGCAGACAACGAGGGCTACGCCCTGGTCAAGCCCGCGAGCGATGCCGACCGGGACATGTACCGCCTCGTCATGCTGCATGCACAGCGGCACATCATGGCCGACGGCGGCCTGCTCATCGTGACCCCGATCGATGAGGGCGGCATCGTCCACGTCGGCTTCGGCGGGCGCTGCAGGAGCTGCCCAAACCCGCTGCTCATCACCATCGAGCAGCTCCGGGTGGCGGTGCCTGGCTACCGCTTCGAGCCGCTGCCTGAATGGCAGAACTGGCAGGCCTAGCCTCCTCGTGCCGCCGACACGTTAAATACCGGCCCCCTATCTTGCTAGCAAACAGGGCAAAAGACCACCGTCTTATTACGGAGTGGTTTTTTGTTTAAAGGTAGAGCTGATCGGCTTAAAAAAATTGGTTCTGAATCTATTGGTATTTTTTGATTCAAATAAAATTCATGACAAGAGGGTACATTTTTTGTTATACTCAACGTACTAAGCACATAAATAGTATGTCAAAACATCGGATCTATACCATGAACTTCGCCAGCGTGTACCCGCTGTATGTCGCCAAGGCCAAGAAAAAAGGGCGGACCAAGACCGAAGTCGATGAGATTATCTGCTGGTTGACCGGGTATAGCCAGAAAAAACTCGAAGCCCAGCTGGCCAAGCAGTTAAACATCGAGGCTTTTTTTGCCAAAGCTCCACGACTGAACCCCGCGCGGGCATTGATCAAAGGTATTGTCTGCGGCGTGCGCGTCGAAGACATTGCCGACCCGCTGATGCGTGAAGTCCGTTACATCGATAAACTAATCGACGAGCTGGCCAAAGGAAAAACGCTGGACAAGATTTTGCGAAAACAATAAAACAAAAAAGACGCCACCCAGCGTCTTTTTTAATTTTTCTTCTGCTAGAAAAGGTTCGTTTACACTTCTTTTCGGCGGGCCAATCTCCAGTGAAAGGCAAACAGGGGGGCGCCGACCACGATAAACGAAATATCGCGAACCAAATCACGCTGGCGCTGGGCTTCGCGATTTTCGATCTCGGATTTTTTTTGTTCTTCCTGATCAACACGGCATTTTTCCTGGGTAGTAGCGGTGTTCTCGCCCGCTGTCGGTAGCGGGCAGGCCGACGCGCTGGAGTAATAACTGTAATTATCCGCTTTGGTGAAAACGTATGTTTTTAAAAGCGTACTTAACAAATCAACCGCTGAAATCACCATCATCATTAAGGCCACAAACGATACCACGTACAAATAGAGCGTTTTAATAAACATGGATTTTGTGTTTACCGCGGGCGTTTCCATATGGTGATACATTATTAAATAAAACAATAAAATGTAGAGAGGGGTGCCGGGCTTGTTGCGCCAGGCGGGGGAGTGGGTGTTAATCGATGATCGCGCCCTGGCGATCGATGATCACACCAAGGTTGCGGGCCGTGCCGGATTTGGGGATCTTGGCCCCCAGCCGCCCGCGTCGCCGGGCAATCCGTTCAGCCATTTCGTCCCACCATGGGAAGCTGGCCACCTGCATATGGTAGTGCTCGTTCACCAGGTGGTGCGGCCGGTGGCGCTTTCGCACCGACAGGATAATCCAGCGCCAGAGGCCACGGCGCTTGGGCACATAGTGTGGGCAGTGGCCGCCCAGATAGTGCAGCGTCTCGTAGCTCAGGACGCGCGTGAGGATTGTGAGCGCCGCGGTGAGCGCGTAGCCGATCCCGAGCGTAGGGCCGAAGACCGCTAGGCAGCCCCCGATCACGCCGCAGGGAATCCAGCGCATGATGCAGTCGGGGATGAAGATATCTTGGGGATTGTCGGGGTCGGCATGGTGCAGACGATGGCTCTGCGCGCCCGCCAGATCGGGGAGTTGCCAGGCGCGGCCCCAGAACCGAATTGTGCGCGGTCGGTAGTGCAGGTAGTTACGGTGAAAGTAGTATTCCACCGGCGGGCCGAGCGGCAACAAGGCCGCGATCAACACCGGGTGCCAGACCGTCCAATGCCCCCAGCAGATACGGATAAACGCCAGTAGAACAATTGAGCTGACGAGCACGCGCGGGCTGTGCCGCCGGTACATTTCGGTCAGCCCCTGCCCGAGGGTGGTGATTGGGCGATGGTTCCGTGACTGCGTCATGGCGCACCGTCCTTTCTTGGAGCTGTATAGCTGTTGTTGCAACGCCATCTTACCCAAAATGTACGATTGCTTTGTAGCAACAGCTGTATTTCTAAAGAACTGTTTAGTAACTTAACGGATACCAACCAGTTGGCGCACCGTCTGCATCGTCGCGGCGGCGACTTTTTGGGCTTTACGCGCGCCAGTTTCCAAAATACCGTGCAACTGTTTGGGGTTAGCTAAGAGTTCTGCTCGCCGCGCCCGGAAATCCCTAAAATAATCGCCAATCGAACGGGTTAATTCCTGTTTCAAATCTCCATAGCGGATCGTACCATCCTTTTCGGACTTGGCAAATGTATTATAGGCCTCGGCCGAGCCAAACTGTTTTAAGAGCAGTAGCAAATTCGCCGCGCCGGGCGCCTGGCCGCCGCCCTCGGTGGCCGTCACCGCCTTTTTCAGTTTCGTTTCGATTTGCGTGGGCTCTTCGCAGAGTTCAATTACATGCCCAGCGCCAAGCGACTTGCTCATTTTTTTGCTTGGTTCCAAGAGGCTCATGACCCTGGGGAGCTCGGTGAAAATAGGTTTGATCATTTGAAAATACTCGCCATACCGTTTGTTAAACAATCGGACAATATCATTCGTCAATTCCAAATGCTGCTCTTGATCTTTGCCCACCGGTATCAGCGCCGGTCGATAGAGTAAAACGTCGGCCGCTTGCAAAATCGGGTAGGTTAAAAGCCCGGCATTAATATTTTTTTCTTGCTGAACCGACTTGTCTTTAAATTGCGTCATGCGCTGCAATTCCGCGATTGGAGTAATGGAGTTAAAAATCCAGGCCAATTCAGTATGTTCGGCCACGTGTGACTGTACGAAAAAAGTAGTTGATTCAGGATCAATGCCGAGCGCCACTAGTTCGGCCGCCAGTGTTTGAATTTTTGTTCGCCGTTCATCGGCCGAGTCTTGGCCGGTTAACGAGTGATAATCCGCGATAAAAAAATAACAGTCGTATTGGCCGCTATTTTGTAGCTCCACCCAATTCTTCACCGCGCCCAAGTAGTTTCCGATATGCAAATTCCCCGTGGGTTGGATGCCCGAAAAAATTACCGGTTTAGCCATAGCATTTTTTAATAATTTCCCTTACACTATATACTATTGCCTTGTATTTGTATACTAAATTCTCTCAGTATGGGCAGAAAGCAAAACCGTCGTCAGACCCCGCCCGAAGGCTCCAGTTTCAAGATAGAAAAACGCCTAGGTATTCCCGATCAACGGGGCTGTTCGTTCGAAACCACTCGGGAATTTGATTTAAGCTGCCTGGGCTTCCCTGGTGAGCGCACTATTTTTAATCTGGGCGATTTTTTCCTCAACCAAAGATCGCTCTTTGTCGCTGGTAACAAAGTGCAATTTAACCCCCAAGAAATGATGGTGCAAATCAGTGGTGGCACGGCCGGGAGCCACGAACTAAGCGTCCGTGAGTTCCTGGTAAAAATCGGCGTACCGCTTATCGACGACGTGATAGAAGGAAAAAGAGGCTCCGGCGGAGCGTTGACAATGTTGAGCGAGCTGCGGGTAGCGTTAAAAGAAAAAGAATTACAAAAAGAAGAACAAAAACGAGCGGAAGCTAATTTAACCGAATTATTTCAAGAGCAAGAGCATCGAACGCGGCCGGGAGGGCTGGGCAAATTATTTGGCCGCTAATTAATAATGATACTTCCGGTTCCCTAAAATCATCTGCGCGCGGTAGAGTTGTTCCAAAAAAATCACCCGCGCCATTTGATGAGTAAAGGTCAGTTTCGACAAGGCGATGGTTCCCCGCGCCAGCTTGGTAATTGAGGGGTGCAGGCCAAGCGGCCCGCCCATTACGAACACCAAGGGCGCGCCGAGCAACTGGAGCGCGCTCAAATGGTTGGCCAAAGAGAGCGAAGAAAATTCCGCCCCACGCTCATCGAGCGCCACCACGTAGCCGTTTTTTATTTTAGCGATTTCTTGGGTAATTTTCTCTGCTTCTTTTGCTTTGATTAACTCCGGCAAATCCTTCTCATCAAAACTTTCTTCCTTGAGCTCATGAATGTGGAGTTTAGCCAGCGGGGTGAGGCGTTTGAGGTATTCGGCCTCGGCTTCGCGCCAAAAGGGCTCTTTAAGCTTGCCCAAAACGATCAAATGTATGTTCATATTTGGCTTAGATTAGCAAAAAAATAGCTTTAAACCATTGACAAAAGGCCTAAAATGTGCTATACTAGTAATTGTAATTTTTAATCAAAAATATGGCTCGAAAGCCCCCTGGTGAGTCAGCTGATATTGGAGTCTACAATCGAGCGCTCAGGGGCCTGGCCAGTGACTCAAAAGCCGATGATGTTCAGGCGGAGATAGAAGCTGCTTTAAAGGCGGGTGAACAAGCCCAAGCCACAAGTGAGCGAAAAAATGCTGGAGCTACAACTAAATCAATGAACCCAGAGGGCTCCGTGCTGCGCCGCACTCGGCGGCCGGACAGTTCCCCTGGCCAGCGCAGTTGGACAGCCAACTAAAATTTGTTAATATACCTACAATCACCCCATATTAATTGGGGTGATTTTTTTATTCCCATTCTTTTTTAAATTCCTTAAATCGCCCGGCGCCAATCGCCTGGCGGGTATCCCGCATCAACTGAAGCAGGAAATGCAAATTATGCAAACTGGCCAAACGCTGGCCCGATAATTCGCCCGCGGCAAACAGATGATGAAGATAGCTGCGCGAATAATTTTGGCAGGTATGGCAGGCGCAGGCGGCGTCAATCGGCTGGGTATCGCGGGCAAAGCTCGCATTTTTAATATTCAGCCGGTGCTGTTTGCTCGGGTTTTTGCTATACAGCATCCCGTGGCGGGCTAAGCGGGTTGGCGCTACGCAGTCAAACATATCTACCCCGTGCTCCACCGCGATTAACAAATCAAGCGGTGAAAGCCCGACGCCCATCGCGTAGTGCGGTTTGGTTTCGGGCAAATACGGGTACACCCAATCCAAAATTTCGGCCGTGGCGGCCATGTTGTACCCGATCGACTCGCCGCCGATCGCCACGCCGTCAAAAGGGAGCGCCGAAATAAATTCCGCCGAGCGTTCGCGCAAATCGCGATGCTGAGCGCCCTGAATAATGCCGAACAAAAATTGTTGGTAACCGTGGTAACGCGTATTGCCCATATGCGCGGCGAGCGACTGTTCGGCCCAGGCATGCGTGCGCGCCAACGCTGCTTCGGCGTAGGGGCGTTCGGCCGCGTCGGGCGTGCATTCGTCGAACGCCATAATAATGTCCGCCCCCAGCTTGTGTTGAATATCAATCGAACTCTCGGGCGTAAAGCGATGCGTGCTGCCGTCGATATGCGAGGTAAAAGTTACACCCTGCTCGTCGATAGCTACCAGGCGGCCTTGTGCGCCCGCTCCCAGTTCTGCGCCGGCGCGAGTTTCTTTGCCCAAACTAAACACCTGGAACCCGCCGCTGTCGGTAAGTAGCGGCTTGTCCCAGTTCATAAAACGGTGCAAGCCGCCGTGCTCCGCGATCAAATCTTCACCGGGGCGCAAATGCAGGTGATAGGTATTGCCGAGCATTATTTCAGCGCCCAGCTGGCGCATGTCTGCTTGATCCAGCGTTTTTACGCTGGCCTGGGTACCGACCGGCATAAATACTGGCGTTTCGATCGTGCCATGATCGGTGGTAATTCGCCCGGTCCGCGCGTGGGTAGCGGTATCTGTGGCGGTAGTTTCAAAAAAAGGCATACCAAAAAGTAATAGTGCCCCTAGCATAGCAAATAATTCATTTTTAGCAACCGAAAGCCGCCCAATTGCGTTCTTAGGTGGAGTTACCCACATGACTAAGTTAAAAAAAAAGTGTATACTGGCATTATCTTAAATGCGGAGATTATTTTTGTTATTGAGTGACACCTGTATCTCATGTCAAATTCCCTAAGAAAATCTTTTTATACAAATTTGGTGTTCGGCGTTCTAGCCAGTTTTTTTGCGGTGGTTACCAGTCTGGCGCTCAGTATGTGGTTATCGGGCTACGTCGACCGCGCGCTGGCCGCTTCACCACCGACAATCATCAATTACCAAGGGAAATTATTTCAAAATAGTTTAGCAGTCACGACCACGCAGAGCATGAAGCTGTTGTTGTACAACGCAGCTACCGCGGGCAACGTGTTGTATACCGCCGGGGGCACCGTGGGTACCCCCACGGCCGTTTCGGTGGAAGTAACCACCGGCACCTTTAGCGTTTCGCTTGGGGGCAGCGGCACCAACGCCATTTCTGATGTTATTTTTCGGGATAATACCTCGGTTTACCTCGAAGTGACCGTTGGCGCCGAAACCATGAGCCCGCGCAAACAGATTGTTGCCTCGCCCTACGCCTTTAATTCACGGTACTTGGATGGAGTAGGCTCAAAGACAGTTTCCACCACCACCTACATTCCAATTTCCGATGGCTACGGCAATTTCCTGTTCAACCAAGTTACCTCTACCTTCGTTACCTCCACTGGCGGAGCCTATCTAGCGGGCTCCAGCACCCTCGGCACGGCCTACATTACCAGCCTCACCGTTGGGAACGGCCTGTTGACCTATTTAGCCAACACCCAGACGTTTACGGGCCTCAACACCTTTAGCGCCGGACTCATTGCTTCCGCATCTTCCAGTATCGCCTCCTCGCTCAACGTCAGCGGCAACCTCAACGCGTCATCCTCTTTGTTTGTCGGCGGCTTCTCCGCCCTAACTGGCTTCAACTCCACGGCTTCCTCGACCATCGGCAGCACGCTCAGCGTCACGGGCGCAACCACGGTATCCTCATCGCTTAGTGTCCTTGGCCTCACCAGCCTTACTGGCGGGTTTCTCTCCACGGCTTCCTCGACGGTGAATGCGGGGTTGAGTGTTTCGGGGGCTCTGAATGCTTCGTCAACTTTTAACGCAAACGGCTTAGCTGTTTTAACCAGTGGATTTATCGCCAATGCCTCTTCCTCAATTGGTGGGGCCTTCCTGGTGAGCGGAAGCCTGAATTCTTCATCCACCCTCACTGCCAATAATCTCTCGATCCTTGGCACCTGTACCGGCTGTGGTGGCGCGACTAACGCAGTGAATACTTGGAGCGCTCTCAACACCTTTACCGCCGGTATTATTGCCAATGCCTCATCAAGTATGGATCGTCTCCAGGTGGCTGGAGCCCTAAACGCCTCTGGCACCCTGTTGGTGAATGCCTCATCTTCCTTTTCCAATGGGTTAACGGTCGGCGTGGTCAGTACTACACCGAGTGCGAAATTCACTATTTATGAAGGCAGTGTTTTGGCTCTGGGCACGCAAGGTGGCGCTGGTGTCACCCCGGCTTCCGGTGCTGGTACCCGCCTGATGTGGATCCCCAACAAGTCCGCATTTCGCGCTGGCTACGTCAATGATACCCAATGGGACAATGGTAGTATTGGCAGCTACTCTACGGCATTCGGTAACAATAACACCGCGAGTGGTGATTACTCTACGGCGGTAGGTTCTGGTAATACCGCGAGCGGCGTCTATTCGTTTGCAGGGGGGGCCGGAGGAATCGCTTCTGGTGCCGGCTCGTTTTCGGTCGGTGTAAATTCCAATGCTGCGAGTGGTGATTCTTCGGTTGCTTTTGGGAATAATAATACAGCCTCAGGAGGCTATACCTTCACCGTCGGCAGTGGCAATGTTGCGAATAACACTGGCGGTATTGCCATGGGTAATTCCAATACGGCCGGACTGCAGGCTACTGCAATTGGTACGAGCAATGTCGCCAACGGCACGTATTCTATGGCTTTTGGCAGAGCCATGACTGTGAGCGGACACACCTCGATCGGTTTTAATTTGAATGGCGATGCCGCTTCGACCCTGGCACAAGCCAATACCATGGCTATTATGAGTGGGAAAGTCGGTATTGGAACCGTAACTCCGGCCTATACGCTGAGTGTCAGTGGCACTATTGGTCTCTCCGGTACCTCCACCTATTTTGCCGGTCCAACTACTACGGTTATGGATGGGCAATCTCTCACGATTGGCAAAGGTCCTGGTTTTAACCAAGGACTATTCTATGTTGATGCTGCCAGCTCAACTAATGGTGGCGCCATCTTTGCTTCGGGGAGTCTGGCAATCGCAGGCACCAGTGGTGGTATTCCACTCGAAGGAGCCGGGGCAAGATTGATGTGGGTGCCGACTAAGAGAGCCTTCCGCGTAGGAGAAGTGCTCAGCTCTGAATGGGATAATGTTAGTATCGGCAACTGGTCATTTAGTGCTGGCTACAATAATAGAGCCGTAGGTCAAGCCAGTATGGCTTTGGGGCAGAACGCCTTCGTAGAATCAAGCGCTGCCATCGGAGCTTTCTCCATTGGGTATAACAATTACACCCAGGACGGCGCGATTGGCGCGATTGGGTATAATGCTACCGCTAAGGGCACCAACTCAATGGCGCTTGGCAACTCCGTCACTGCCGGCAATGGCAACACCCCCAGTAGCTACACCTTTGGGGATGCCAATAGCGTCGGCGGACAGTACAGCGTGGCTGTAGGAACACAGAATACTGTTGACGGAGCACAATACGGTATGATTTTTGGCAACAATAGCACGGTCAGCGGACAATATTCTCTGGCGCTTGGCTGGGGTACGTATATTTCCGGGCAACATTCTGCTGCTATCAATTTAGGAAATTCTGCAATGACCTTTTTCCAAAATCCACTGGTGTTTAATAATACCATGGCAGTAATCGGCGGTTACATGACCATTGGAAATGATGCCATAAACCCGGCGGCGCTCACTGGTGCGTCTTCTACTCTGTCTGTCTCTGGCACCTTGGCGATTGGCTCCCCCGGCAATGGCGGTGTATCAGTAAGCTCTACCACCAATACCACCACTTTCAAATCTTATGCAGCCAATGCCGTCGGCGCGGTGGCGTTTGATTTTGATACTAATTTTAGTTTTACGTCGTCAACAGCCGGTGGCCCAGTGGACCGCGCCTTGGCCACCTTTAGTAACGCGGGCGTACGCAAGCTGATAATTTCGGCGGCTGGCAACGTGTACGCGTCGAGCAGTTTTATTGCCAACAGCAACTCCTTCGCGCTCGGCGACGTGGCCGAATATGTGAATCTCGCTCCAGGAGTGACGGCCGAAGCGGGCGATGTATTGGTAGTAGCCGAACAGGGTGCCGTGCAGTTCCGTCCGTCTGGTCAAGCGTACGAGCCTGCTGTTGCCGGAGTAATTTCCGATACCGGGCGGTTTGTAATGGGCGCCGGTGGCCCGGGCCGAGCCGCGCTCGCGCTGACTGGTTTAGTTTTGGTGAAAGCCAGCACCGAAAATGGCCCGATTAAAGCCGGTGATTACTTGGTTACCGGAAGCAAACCAGGCATGGCGATGCGTTACGATATAGCGGCTGGCCGTGGGGGCGGCTTAGTGGGAATGGCGCTTGAGCCGCTGGAGGTTGGTAGCGGAAAAATTACTATCCTGGTAAACAAAGGTTTATCCGCGGCAACGCCGGCGCAAACCAACACTCTGGGATTAAGCGATACTGGTGGGCAGTTGGCTAAAGCGGCGGATTTGAACTTGGCCGGGCAGGATATTTTTAACGTAAAATCACTACGCGGTTTGAGCGGGGCTTGGGAACTGACCGCCGAAGGTAAATTAAAAGCAAAAATAGTCGAAGCCGACCAGGTTGCCGCTGCTGATTTTGTTGTGCGAGTTCCCAAAGACGCTCCGGCAGCGGTTGGGCAGGGTACTGTTGCGGTTGGTCAGCAGCTCTTGAGCATCAAGAATGAAAAAGTCACTGAACAGGCTAAAATTTTTGTCACCTTCCGTAATAATCCCCAGGCGTTTTGGTGGATTTCCAAGCAAGAAAAGGGCGCCTTTGAAATTTCGCTAAGCCAAAATGCGGCTGTCGAGAGTAAGTTCGATTATTGGATTATTGGCGTAGCGGTGGACGAAGAAACCGCCCCTGAAGCAGCTTCGGTTGAGGCACCGATCACCCCGGAACAAACTCAAAATTCAAACAGCGGTAGCAATCAGCCGCCAGCCGCTGCCACCCTACCCGATGATACTCCTCTGGTAAGCGCGTCACCCGCCAAGGGTGAAGCGCCTGAGGCCGAGCCACCCACGCCTGATTCAGTGTCACCGGCCGCTCCCGAGCAGAACGAGGGCTCGTCGGCCCCGGCCACCGCGCCCTAGGTTATTTATTGATGCGTTATGAAAAATAGGTTCGCCGCGGCACTCGGCCATATCAGTAAATTTTTTACCCTGGCAACAATTTTTGTCGTTCCTCTGGTGTGGTTACCCGTCACCCTCGAAGCGCACGAACTCCCCAAATACACGGTGCTCTATGCCGGGGTATTTTTTGCCTTATTGAGTTACTTGCTCCGGGCAATTAGCCTGCGTTTTGTATCGTTTCGCCGGACCGCCCTGGATATCCCGGTACTGCTCTTGTGGGCGGTTGTTTTAGCGACCAGTGTACTGTCAGCCGATCAGTTTACCAGCTTTGTTGGCGATTATGGAATTTTAGGCGTTTCATTTTTTGGCTGGTCGGCCTTTACGTTATTGTATTTTTTGCTTACCCAGCATCTAACGCGTTTAAAAGACGTTTATTACGTTCTTGGTCTACTGCTGTGTTCGATATCCCTAGCTGCCGCGTTAGCGCTGGCACGGGAATTCGGCATCACTGGACCAATTTTTGGTTTAACTGTGCCGGGAGCTTTACCGCACGCGGCCAGGCTGCTTTCCGGGCTGGTATTTACCTGGGCGGTCATTGTGGCGCTTGGTTTTTTAGCCGATAAGCGCTTGTCGCTGTTGGTGAGCATTGTGTCTGGTTGCGCGTTCAGCATTGGTGTAGTGGGCGTATTCCTCTGGGGGATACCGCTGCTGTGGATATTGCTTTCTGTGGCCACTGGCGTTTTGCTGATGTTTTTTTTAATTCATTTTAAAGAGGTGCGTTCCTGGTGGGTGTGGCTGGCCTTTGGCCTGTTGGCAGCCAGCCTGGTGATGGTGCTTTTGGGGCATTTATGGGTAGCGAACCGCTCCGCGGAATCATTTTTAGATTCCCATACGTCGTTACTTATTGCTTCTCAAAATGCCACTTCGGGCTTTAAACGCCTGTGGCTTGGCGTGGGCCCGGGGAATTTTATCCAGGCCTTTTCACAGTTCCGACCAGCGGAATTCAACCTGACTCCGCTGTGGAATCTGCGTTTTTATTTGCCTTCGTCAAGCGCGCTTTCGTGGTTTGTGGAATTTGGAGCTGTTGGTTGCCTGGCGTTCTTACTGCTGGCTTTAGTTATCCTTGGAACGATAATCGCCCTTCACCTGCGCTCCCGTTCCCGCGCAGTTGAAGCGCTCGAAGCCGATGACGTGGCGGAGGATCGCTATACCAAGTACCCACAACCATTTGTGTTGGTTGGAGTGTTGTCGGTTACCTGGTTGCTGTGGAGCGCCACGCTGGGGTTGGTAAATTTCGGAACCACGCATTGGCTGATCTGGTGGGTGTTGACCGCTCTGACTATGATTGTTTCGGCGTTTTCTCCCACGGTGCGCTCGCGAATCAGTAACGTGTCTCTACAAACTTCAACCCAATACGCCCTGGCTATTTCGTTTTGCGGTATTTTGTTATTCGCTTTGCTGGTTGCCTGGGGAGTTTATCTGGGCCGCTTTTACGCCGCCGAAGTCGTGTCGTTTTCGGGGTTGCACGGTTCGCCAGCCGAGCGAATTACCAAAACCGGGCGCGCGGTACTGCTCAATCCGTACCGAGGCACATTGTATGTGGGATTAGCGGAAGCTTTTATGGCTCAGGCCGCGCAGCTCGCGCAAACCAATGGCGATCCGAACCAAGTCTATCAAACACTGGGTTTGGCGCTTGATGCTGCTGTCGTGGCGCGCGCTAAAGCCCCTCACAATGTGGCGGTGTGGGAATATTCAGCGGCGTTGTATAGCCAGGCCCGCCCACTATTGCCCGATGCCAATCGTTTGTTCAAAGAAACATTGGAACGCGCCATCGCCCTAGAACCAACCAACCCGCGGCTGTGGTTATTGCTCAGCCAAGCCGAAGAGTATAGTAGTCAACTGGAAGCCGCTCAAAAAGCTGTTGAACGATCGATAGAACTAAAGCCAAATTTCGTTGAAGGGTATTTGCGTCTGGCTGAGCTGGCTCAAAAAAATAAAAACAGCGCTGGGGCGATTGCCGCGCTGGAGAAGGGTTTGCCATATAGCGAATCAAACCCGGATTACCTCACCCAACTGGGATTGTTATATTTTAATGGCGGCGACAAAGCGGATCTAAACCAAGCCGAAGAATATTTAAATCTGGCGTTAGCGCTGAACGCCAATTATTCCGACGCCCTATTTGGGCTTGGTGCCGTGGAGCAAAAAAGGGGTAATACTGCCGAAGCTCTTCGGTTATTCCGCCGGGTGCTGGAACTCAACCCCGGCAACCAGCTGGTGGAGCTCCGCCTGGAAGCGCTCCGGCCACAATCAGTCGCCGAACCAACACCATAATTTTTGCCGGGAGTACTTTTGTTGATATAATGAACCCTCTGCTGTCTGGCAGAGGGTATCTTTTTTAAAATGATCGACTATTCGCAAAAATTGAATTCCGAGCAGCTCGCAGCGGTGTTGAACGGCGATGGGCCGTGTTTAGTGTTGGCCGGGGCCGGTTCCGGCAAGACGCGCACGATTACCTATCGCGTGGCGCGTCTGCTCGAAACCGGCGTATCGCCATCTGAAATTTTATTGGTCACGTTTACCAATAAAGCCGCGGCCGAAATGAATCGCCGGGTAGTGGAGTTAACTGGTGGCGGGCGCTTGCCCTGGTCGGGCACGTTTCACCATATTGCCTACCGTATTTTAAAAATCTACGCCCCATTGCTTGGTTTTGGGAATAATTTTACCGTGCTCGACAGCGACGACAGCCAGGTATTGCTGAAAGCGGCCATCAAAGAAGCGCGTGGTCGCGATGAAGCCAAGTTTCCGTCGCCCGCGGTGGTCGGCGGCATGATCAGTTTTGCCCGGAGCAGCCTGCGCCCGCTCCCGGACGTAATCGCCGAAAAATACCCGGCCTGGGAACGGTTCTCGGCTAAGCTCAGCGCGATTGCCGAACGCTATGCACAAAAGAAAAAAGAAGCCAACGCCTTTGACTTTGATGATTTATTAACCAACCTATTGTTGTTGCTTGGCCAACCCAATATTGCCCATAAATACGCCACGCAGTTTCACTACGTCTTGGTGGATGAATACCAAGATACCAACCGTCTGCAGGCGGCGATCGTCAAAAAATTTGCTGCTGTCCACCACAATTTGCTGGTGGTGGGTGATGACGCTCAAAGTATTTATTCATTCCGCGCGGCCGAGATTGAAAATATTCTGGAATTTGAGCGTGAATATCCTGGCACCAAAATTTTTAAACTCGAAAGCAATTATCGTTCCACGCCCGAAATTGTATCGGTGGCCAGTGCCAGCATCGCCAATAACCGCTCGCCGTATCGCAAGCAATTGCGCGCTACGCTGCCCAGTGGCGCCAAGCCAATTTTACATCCCGAAGTCGATCAAGCCGCCGAAGCGCTGTATGTGGTGAAAGAAATTAAAGCGGCGTTTGCCGCGGGAGTTGCCACAAATGAAATAGCAGTATTATTTCGGGCATCGCATCACTCCCAACGCTTAGAATTGGAACTAAGCAAAGCCGGAATCGCTTACGAATATCGGGGTGGCGTGCGTTTTTTTGACCGGGCGCACATTAAAGACGTGCTCAGTTTTTTACGTATTCTGTATAACCTGAAAGATGCCGCCGCCTGGCTGCGATTGCTCTTGCATCAAGAAGGGATTGGTCCAGCCGCTGCCGAAAAAATGATTCGCGCCGTGCAGGATTTGGGTAACGCCACCGACGTAGCCAACCTCGGGTTTCAATTATTAGGGCAGAAAGCGCAGGTAGGGTGGCGCAACTTTGTGGCGGTGTGGGAGCCGCTTTTGCAAAACAAAACGGCTTCGCCGGGCGAACTCGTAGAATTAATTTTAGCTTCGCCCTACCGCGAATTTTTGGAAACCGAATTTATCGACAGCCGTGACCGGATCGAAGACATCAAACAACTCGCCGTGTTCGCGGCGCAATACCAGGCACTGGAAGATTTTTTAAACGAAGCGAGTTTGCAGGAATCATTCGCGCTTGGGCGCGACGCCAATCAAAAATCTGCCGGGGGCGCGGAAGGTAAAATTATTTTATCGACCATCCATCAGGCCAAAGGCCTGGAATGGAGCCGGGTTTTTATTATCAATCTATCCTCCGGAGCGTTCCCGAACGACCGCTCGTTGCGCGAACGCAAAGGGCTCGAAGAAGAACGCAGGCTATTTTACGTCGCGCTCACCCGGGCCAAAGATCAGCTGCATTTGAGTTATCCGCTGGCCGGTGGCGCGTTTGGCGATATGCTCGCCGGCCCCAGCCCTTTTGTGGAAGAGCTTAGTCTCGATTTATTAGAAGACCATTCATTATTGTTAACCGACTCACCATTTACTTCGGCTTCGGTATTTAACGATCCGGTGGCCGGCGTGACGTATGTTGATGAAGATCAGCCTCGGCCATTCAAAAAAAACAGCTTTCTGCGCGAGATCGAAGATTTATAAAATTCGCTACAAACAAAAACCCTTCCCACTGCCGCGTCCTGGATGGGGCGGCAATGGAAAGGGTACCAGAGAGAGATTGTGCGGCCCGGCTACTGCTCGGTCAGGCAGTTGCCCGAGACCTGTACCAGGTCTCCCGCCTTGAGCGGGGCGCTGGGATCGATCGCGAGCGCGATGGTCTTTTCGAACGCCGCGCTGGCATCGCTCACGACCTGCTGGCCGGCCTGGCGCAGGTCGCGCTGGCCGAGGATGCGGAACTTGGCGTCGGGGCCATCGCAGGCCATGCTCTGCTTCTTCGGGGACTCGCTCCCGACGGGAGTGGCGCACTCGAGGTCGTAGTAGACGGTCCCGAGCACGAACCGCCGCCGCACGCTCACGTGCGGGCCACCACCCTCGCCCTGCTGCACGCGCATCATACAGTTGGCGTAGGGCGGGGTCTCGGGCGCGGTCGTGTCCGGGCGGACGTCGGTGTGGCAGGCGCCGAGGGCGAGGCTCGCGGCAAGCGCCGCGGAAAACAAGGTCTGGGACTTCCGCATTGGGATCTCCTGGTATTTGCACACTGTGTGCGTGAGTGTCTTTACCATAAAAAGCTCAATTTGTCAATAATCTAAGTCTGAATTTTGCCTTGGATTAGTCAGGTTTATGCACAAAATACCTTGACAAAGGCCCGTTTTTATGCTACAACTAATTAGTTTTGCGAGTCTTTTTAGGAGCGCAAAACCACCGCTCTTTTTATTTGGCAAACAGAAAAACAAAGTGGGCTTTGTTCCCGAAACCATATTGAGAACAAGATTATTCAATATGGTATCGATCGGTTTGTAACCGTCGATACCTGTGGAGAAAATCGGTTTTTTAATGGTTTCGGGAAGTCTGGCTCTTGCAAAAGAGCGGAGCTATCCCTAGGTAGTGCAGTTGCTCCATGTCTCAAGGAGGCCCAGATGAAGCGCTCCAGCGATCCCTCTGCCACCACCACCCCGGCTTCGCAGTACGACGACCGCGACCCGGCCTTTGACGATGGCGGGGTCTTCGGCCTCGGGCACCGCCCGCCGCGTTTGATGATCGGGGCGATCCTGCCCCACGAGTCCTCGCCGACCTGCCCGCGGGAGCCGCCCCGGCCCGCCCGCCCCCGGGCGACTCCGCCCGCGGCCCTGCCCCGCCCAGCCTTCTCTGGCCTTGCCGGGTTGCTCTTCAGCGGGCCCGCCGCTCCCGCCCGGCCTCGGCAGGATGCCCGCCCCCCGCTGTCGGCGCCCGCCCGCCCCACCGTCTTTCCGGGAGGAACCGCTCCCGGGCAGTCCCTGGCCGCCCCGGGCGACAACGAGCCCTCGACCGATCTGCCGCGTCTCCCGGCCCCGGTCCGGCAGCTCCCGCCCACCGAGTGGGCGTTGAGCTGGCCCGAGCGAGTGCTCATCCTGGCCGCGGTCGTGGTCGTGCTCGGCTTCGTCGGATCGATCATCTACGCGGCCTTCGTCCCCTAGGCCAACCGACCCCTCACCCCCCACATCTGTTTGCCCCCGGCCTGCTCCCCCGCAGGCCCTGTTCACCACTGGTGAGTTAGCCCTATCGGGCTAGTCGCCAGTCTGGCTGCTGAAGCGCACACTAAGCCTGTTTCAGCCGTACTTGACAGAAAAACCAGAAACCAGTATTATCTGGCCCATAGAACGTACTCAAAAACATCGTGGCTGATGCACTCCTTACGTCAGTCTTTTTTTTATAAAAACTATGCCCACAATCAACCAACTCGTGAAAAAGGGCCGCTTGAGCAAAAGCCAAAAGAGCAAAACTCCAGCGCTCCAGTTTACCGTAGATAACTTGCATCGCAAGACCACCCACTTCCGCAAGGGGACTTCGTTTAAGCGCGGGGTATGTACCAAGGTATATACCACCACGCCTAAAAAACCGAACTCCGCTTTGCGCAAAGTTGCCAAGGTTCGCCTGAGCAACGGTGTTGAAGTTATCGCCTATATCCCGGGCGAAGGTCACAACCTGCAAGAACACTCCATCGTGCTGATTCGCGGTGGCCGTGTGAAAGATTTGCCAGGCGTGCGCTATCATATTGTGCGCGGGGTCTACGACACTCAGGGCGTGGCCAATCGCCGCCGCGGCCGCAGCTTGTATGGCAACAAACGGCCGAAAGCTGCCAAGAAATAACAGTGGCCAGAAAGGCCGCTGTTATCCTGAACCCCGCCAGGCGGGGTGAAGGATCTCTTGGTTAAAACCACGATTCTTAATTCCTTTCCAAATACTTCACTAATTCCTAAAAATTGTATGCGCGGAAAACCAGCTGTACGGCGAGTAATTGTGCCCGACCCGAAATACGGTAACGCCCTGCTTGCCAAATTTATCAATCACGTCATGGTCGGCGGCAAAAAAACCACGGCCGAAGCGATCGTCTATGGCGCGTTGAAAAAAATCGAAGAAAACACCAAAAAAGATCCAGTAAAAATCTTTGAAGAAGCCATCAAAACCATTCAACCGCAGCTGGAAGTTCGCTCCCGACGCGTGGGTGGTGCCAACTATCAGGTACCGCTTCCGGTGCGCGGCGAACGCCAGGTGACTTTGTCATTCCGCTGGATTATCGGCGCGGCCCGGGCCAAGAAAGGCAAGCCGATGGCCGAAAAATTAGCTACCGTCATTTTAGAAAGCCAACAGGGTATCGGCGACGCCGTGAAAAAACGCGACGACGTACACCGTATGGCCGAGGCCAACAAAGCCTTCGCGCACTTCGCTCGCTTCGCCCACTAAAACCTTTTTAGCTTCTTCACATATCGTATATGCCACGCGAATATTCATTGGAAAAAACCCGCAATATCGGCATCATGGCCCATATTGACGCTGGTAAAACCACCACCACCGAACGCGTACTGTTTTATACTGGTAAAAAACATAAGATCGGCGAAGTGCATGAAGGTGAAGCGACCATGGACTGGATGGAACAGGAAAAAGAACGCGGTATCACGATTACGAGTGCCGCGACCACTTGTTTTTGGAAAGGTTTTCGTATCAACATTATTGATACCCCCGGACACGTGGACTTTACCGTGGAAGTAGAACGCAGTCTGCGCGTGCTCGATGGTGCCGTGGCGGTCTTTGATAGCTCACAGGGTGTAGAACCGCAATCCGAAACTGTCTGGCATCAGGCCGACAAATACAACGTCCCGCGCGTAGCCTTTGTAAACAAAATGGACAAACTCGGGGCTGATTTTTACATGAGCCTCGCTTCGATTAAAGAACGCTTGTCGACCGAAGCTTTCCCTGTTCAACTGCCCATCGGTGCCGATAGCACCTTTTCGGGTATCGTGGATGTGATTCTGGAAAAAGCCTTTAATTTCGAAGGCGATAAAGGGCAGAACATTATTGAAATTCCCGTGCCCGAAGATATGAAAACGCTGCTCGCCGAGCACCGCGCCAAGCTGCTTGAAAAAGTGGCCGAAGCCAGTGATCAGTTGATGGAAAAATATCTCAACGCGCAACCCATTTCGATTGACGAAATCAAAACCGCCATTCGTAGCCTGGTAATTCAGGGCAAAATGTATCCTGTTTTGTGCGGCTCGGCGCTTGCCAATATCGGTGTGCAATTGATGCTCGACGCGGTGGTGGATTACCTGCCGTCGCCAATCGACGTGCCCGAAATGAAAGGCATCAACCCCGATTCCGAAGAAGAAGAAATTCGCAAACCGAGCGACACCGAACATTTTTCGGCCTTGGCGTTCAAAATTGCCACCGACCCGTTCGTGGGTAAACTAATTTTTTTCCGCGTCTATTCCGGGTCTGTTTCGGCCGGCAGTTATTTATACAATTCCACTAAAGGCCAAAAAGAACGCATTGGCCGCATCGTGCGTATGCATGCCAACAGCCGCGAAGACGTTTCGGATGTCTACGCTGGTGAAATTGCCGCTGCCATCGGCTTGAAAGATGTTTCGACCGGTGACACGCTGTGCGACGAAGATCATCCGATTGTGCTTGAAAAAATCGTCTTCCCCGAACCGGTTATTTCGGTGGCGATCGAACCAAAAACCAAAGCCGACCAGGAAAAAATCGGTATCGCCATGCAGAAGTTGGCCGAAGAAGATCCCACCTTCCGCATTCATACCGACACCGAAACGCTGCAGACCATTATTTCGGGCATGGGCGAGTTACACTTGGATATTATCGTTGACCGCATGAAGCGCGAGTTCAAGGTAGAAGCCAATGTCGGCGCCCCGCAGGTAGCGTATAAAGAAACTATTCGCAATTCCGCCGAAGCCGAAGGCAAGTACATCAAACAATCTGGCGGACGTGGCCAATATGGCCATTGCTGGTTGCGCGTGGAACCGATGGAAGTTGGCCAAGGGTTTGAATTCGTTGACGAGGTAAAAGGCGGCGTGGTGCCCCATGAATTTTTGCCGGCGATCGAAAAGGGTGTCAAGGAATCGGTCACGCGCGGTATCCAGGCCGGGTATCCGGTGGTGGATATTAAAGTAACCTGTTTCGATGGTTCGTACCACGAAGTAGACTCTTCGGAAATTGCCTTTAAAATGGCCGCTTCACACGCTTTTCGCGACGCGTGCCTTAAGGCCAAACCAGTTATTTTAGAACCGGTTATGAAGGTGGAAGTTGTCACCCCCGAAAATTATATGGGCGAAGTGATCGGCGATTTAAACTCCAAGCGCGGCCAGATTCTGGAAATGACCGATCGCGGCCAAATGAAAGTGGTGAAAGCCACCGTGCCGCTCGCTAGCATGTTTGGCTACGCCACCAGTCTGCGCAGTATGAGCCAGGGCCGGGCCAGCTATAGCATGGAATTTGAAAAATACGGCGAAACTCCTAACAACGTTGCTCAAAATATCATCTCAGGCAAACAGAAATAAACATTTTTCCCTAGACTAAAAAATCCTCCACCCGGGGGATTTTTAGTTTTATCATCTTGACAGGTGGTGCTGAGCGTGGTAGGAAATGTTCGCTTTTAAGGAAAGGAGCTACCATGTCTTTACAAGCAAGGTCACGACTTGCGGCGCTAGTGTTTGTGGTGTCCTGTTCGGCTGTCTCACAACAGGTTGCTCCAGACAACGCGCTCGATTCCGGCCAGCTAGGGAGCCCAACCTACCCCCACGGGCTCAATACCAGCAACTTCCAAAATCCTGGATCGGTTGATTGTGAGACGCTCGAAGGTGTTTCTGGTCGCTACTTCCGTCTGTTTGCGAACAGGTTGCCTGGCCAGCCCCGCCAGGTTTTGGTTCAGTGCAGGGACGGGGTGAAGCTCTTGGGATACTGTGAAGGCTCCATGAATGTAGACACTTCCAATGTGGAAGTCGTCGAAAAGCACTACTTTGGCGGGTACAATGGCCGGCCAGCCGGTGCAGTTAAAACCCAGGATGCCAATGGCAACCAGGTGGTCAGTGCGCGAGGGGCTGACTATGTGGTAAGCCCAGGCAGCCCCGAGGTGGTACAGCTCAGCATGATCTGCACTAATCGCAGCTGATCGAACACCGTCCATCTCTCCAGAGCGCACTCTCCCTCTCCTTGGGCGCCCGCGGCCCCCCTGCTGTTGGTGCCCACCCCCTCACTTATATCCGTTTGTAACGGATTACCCATTATAAAAAAACCAGCCTAATTTGGCATTCGCCAATTGGCGGAGGTGGAAGTCGAGATGTTTTGGCGCGGTATATCCTCTGATGCCGGACGCGCTCGCCCGATCGTAGCTCTCCTGGGCATCGAGGAATGGTCAGGGCTGACAGCTCATGGGCCTCAGGCCCCAAGCACAGCCACTAGTTCCCAGGGAACAGGCTGTCTTCCAAAACAAGCCCATTTTCATCGGCTGCCCCCCTCGGCAATTGAATTGCTGGTTAGATAGCATGGAGCCTGTTAAAGATGCCGGCTGATTGTAGATGAAGGCTTTTGAATAAACTAAAATTTATTTTTGACAATTACATTGAACCTGTTACAATGAGCCTTCGTTAAGGTAGGGGAATATCCTTATGTCTATAGTATGAAATCTTCCCAACTGAACCGTGTGCTCGGACTGGTAAAAAAAACCGGCGATCGCCTGGTGGTAATGGACGCGCAAACCGACGAAGTCGTGGTAATAATGCGCCTGGAAGAGTACGAAAATTTGCTCGGCCCCGCCGATTGGCAAGCCGAGCCAGCTGATCTGGCCAGCGCAGACGATTGGGATATCCCCGAATCGCCCGCAAATTTTGAGCTTGAAACAGCTTCAGCGCCTGCTCACCCCGTGGCGCCAACCGTAAACGCCGACGATGAATGGCAACTCGGCACCCCGGTACAACCAACATCCTACGCCCCGCTCCCGGTTGATAGCCTCCCAAAAGCTCCAATTATCGAGCAAAACAGCCCAGAACAAGGTGTTTCTGATATTCCTCACGAAGAATCCGACCCGCCGTTTTACCTGGAGCCCGTAGAATAAGCATCTTTCCACAGTCTACCCCTTGCCAAATTATTAGTTTCTGGTATAATCACACCGCTATTAAAATATAGCTTTTCAGCTATCATTTTTTTCATCATTTAAGCGGCTGGACCACAAATCTGTACCCGACCACTCGGGCAGTGCCGCGTAAGGTTTTGTAACAAACGTATGACGGATTTTATCCGCAGCAAACCGCACGTCAACGTCGGTACCATCGGCCACGTTGACCACGGTAAGACCACCACCACGGCGGCCATTCTTAAGGTCCTCGCGACCCATGGCCAGACCGCTCAGAATAAAGGTGTCGATGATCTCGACAAGGCCCCCGAATCCAAGGCCCGCGGTATCACCATCTCAACCGCGCACGTGGAATATGAAACCGACAAGCGCCACTACGCGCACGTGGACTGCCCGGGACACGCCGATTATGTCAAGAACATGATCACCGGTGCCGCCCAGATGGACGGAGCCATCTTGGTTGTTTCTGCCGCCGACGGCCCCATGCCGCAGACCCGCGAGCACATTTTGCTTGCTCATCAGGTCGGCGTAAAATACATCGTCGTCTATCTCAACAAGTGCGACATGGTGACCGACAAAGAATTGATTGATCTGGTTGAAGAAGAAGTACGCGATCTGTTGAAAAAATATAAATTCCCTGGCGACCAGGTGCCGGTTATCCGCGGATCTTCGCTCAAAGCGTTGGAAAACCCCAGCGACGAAGCTGCGGCCAAACCGATCTTGGATTTGATGAAGGCCGTTGACGAATATATCCCCGAACCGGAACGCGCCATCGATAAACCGTTCTTGATGCCTGTTGAAGACGTTTTCTCGATCGAAGGTCGTGGTACCGTAGTTACTGGTCGTATCGAACGCGGCATCATCCACATTAACGATGAAATTTCCATCGTAGGTCTGCGCGAAGAAACCATGAAAACCGTGGTGACCGGCATTGAAATGTTCAACAAGAGCTTGAAAGAAGGCCAGGCTGGCGACAACGCTGGTATCCTTCTGCGCGGTACCAAAAAAGAAGAAGTAGAACGCGGCATGGTGCTGGCCAAAACTGGTTCGGTCACCCCGCACACCGAATACGAAGGTGAGATCTACGTGTTGAGCAAAGAAGAAGGTGGCCGTCACAAGCCGTTCTTCAATGGCTACAAACCGCAATTCTATATCCGCACTACCGACGTAACTGGCGAAATCGAATTACCGGCCGGAACCGAAATGGTCATGCCTGGTGATACGGTGAGCGTGAAAGTGAAATTGATCGTACCGGTTGCCTTGGAAGAAAAAATGAACTTCGCCATCCGCGAAGGCGGTCGTACCGTCGGCGCCGGCGTCGTAACCAAAATTATTAAGTAATGAGCAGTCGGGGGGTGCAAGTGCGCCCCCCGATTTTGTTCCTTTAAGAGTTCTTTAGCGTTAAACGACATGACTACCGATACCAAAACCACCGCCCCCAAGAAGAAGGAAGAAAGCCTGAGTCGGATTCGCATCAAAATCCGCGCCTACGACAATCGGATTATCGATCAAGCAACCCGCACTATTGTGGAAACTGCCGAGCGCCATGAAGCGCGCGTAGTTGGCCCAGTGCCGTTGCCGACCGAGAAGGTGAAATTTACGGTGAATCGTTCTACGTTCGTGCACAAAGACGCTCGCGAACAATTCGAAATGCGCGTCCACAAACGTTTGATCGACATCGTGAATGCCAGCCCAAAATGCGTGGATGCGCTTATGGGTCTGAATCTGCCGTCCGGCGTGGACATTGAGATAAAAATGTAAAAATAGTTGGCCAGAATACCCTTCTTGACACAATTTTTCAAAGAGCGTATACTGGTAAAAATTTTATAGCAACTGGTAATTGCCATCGAAAAAATAAGATCCGCAAAAGGGCGGAAAACATTTCGTAGAAGGCGATTCACCACGGAGGAACAATTCCCTTTGATAAAAGTTAGCCCTCAAGCATCTTTTAGGCTGTTCCGGATTGAAGGCTAGAAGCACCTGTCTTGGTTCACGGCAAATGTGCCACAAGATAGACGCTTCTAGTTTTTATTTAGCCGGGAGCTGGCGGAAGCGGGCTAAGCAAGCCAAAGGAATTGTCTACATTTTAGTACCATTCAGATTAGGTTAACCAGGTATGAAATTCATTATCGGCAAAAAAATGGGCATGACCCAAATTTTCCTTTCAGATGGAAATGTTGTTCCGGTTACCCGGGTGCAGGCTGGCCCGTGTCCAGTGGCGGCAGTGCAAAAATTATCCGGGCGTGATGCTTGGTCGGTGCAATTAGGATATGGCGAAACCAAAGAATGGCGTTTGAGCAAGTCCGTTGCCGGCCACCTGAAAGGGTTGGGAGCCGTGCGCGAACTCAAAACCGTAACGCTTGATGAAGCGCCAACCGTTCAACGCGGCGATGTTGTGAATGTAGAGACGTTTGTTCCGGGCGACAGTGTTTCGGTCATTGGTACCAGCAAGGGCCGAGGTTTTGCTGGCGTAGTTAAACGCCACCATTTCCGCGGTGGCCCGGCTTCGCACGGTCATAAAGACAACTTGCGCGCTCCGGGGTCTATCGGCGCCGGTGGTGTGCAACGCGTATTCAAAGGCATGCGCATGGCTGGCCGCATGGGTGGCGCCCGCGTGACGGTTAAAAATTTAGAAATTGTTGCTGTTAATCCGGAAAGTGACGAGCTGTTAATCAAAGGAGCTATCCCCGGTAGCCGCAATGCTTTGGTGTTAATTAGCGCTCCGGGTGAATTAAAAGCTGCTCGCCCGAATGCTGCCGCGGAAGTAGCGCCAGTTGCCGAAGCTACCACTGAAAGCACCGCTCCAGCCCAGACAGATACTCCCGACGTTTCCGCCTAAATAGACCTTTTACCGATTTTATGCAAATCAGCGTCTACAATTTAATGGGAGAAGCGAAAGGCACTGCCGAATTGCCCGAAGAAATTTTTAATGTTGTTATTAAGCCAGAAGTCGTTCACGAAGTTTTTACCGCGCAAGAGGCCAATGCCCGCCAAAGTTGGGCCGACACCAAAAAACGCGGTGAAGTGAGCGGTGGCGGCAAAAAACCCTGGCCGCAAAAAGGTACTGGGCGCGCTCGCCATGGTTCTATTCGTTCCCCAATCTGGAAAGGTGGCGGCGTGGCTTTTGGCCCGCTTTCGGAACGCAATTATTCTACCAAAATTAACCGCAAGAAAAAGCAGCTGGCTTTGAAAATGGTTTTGACCGATAAATTACAAAACAACCAATTATGCGTCCTCGAAGATTTTGCCGCGTCCGAAGTTAAAACCAAAACTTTTGTAAAATTCTTGAAGATCGCGCCGTTAAAATCAACTTCGTGGTTGGTGCTTACTCCCGGCAAAGACGCCAATGTCTTGCGTATGACCAACAATATTCCGAAGGTAAAAACTGAATTGGCTAAACAGGTGAATGTTTCGGCTTTATTGCAAAAACAGGGTTTAATTCTAAGCAAAGCGGCCCTAGCTGAAATTGTGGCGCTCTGCATTAAGCCCGCTGTTTAATCTTACCGCTATGGGATTGCTTGATCGATTTACCAAAAAAACTAACCCAAAAGCGCCTGCTACCTGGGCTCGCAAAACTGCTGCTTCCGAACAGTCGGTTGAGGCTGCTCCGGCCAAAGCAGCGCACGATCACGAACCAAAAATCAACGATTCTGAAATAAAAGTTCCGAGCAGCCACGGGGCTGGGTATACCACCCTGTTGCGACCGTTGGTTACCGAAAAGGCAGCTCGCGGCGAAGTGGTTGGTCACTATACCTTTATGGTCAAGCGTTCGGCCAGCAAAAATGAAATTAAACGCGCGATTCAAACGCTCTATGGCGTAAAGGCCCTCGCGGTGCGAACTCAGAATATGTCCGGTCGCCAGGTACGTTTTGGCCGCAGCCTTGGTCGCCGTAGCGATTATAAAAAAGCAGTGGTCGTTGTCCCGGAAGGCAAGACCCTTAAATTGCATGAAGGAGTTTAATCACCGTTATGCCGATTAAAGTTTATAAACCAACTAACCCAGGACGCCGCAATTCAAGTGTGGACATGTTTAGTGATATTACTAAACATCGCCCGGAAAAAAGCCTGATTCAGATGTTGCCGAAGCATTCCGGCCGTAACAATCAGGGCCACATTACTGTCCGTCACCAGGGCGGCGGCGTGAAACGTTTTTATCGCTTGGTAGATTTTAAACGTCAGCGTTTTGGCCAAGAGGCCAAAGTTGAAGCTGTGGAGTACGACCCGAACCGTGGCGCTCGTATCGCGCTGATTACCTATACCGATAAGACTAAATCATACATTCTCTGCCCGGAAGGTTTGGCTGTTGGTTCAACGGTTGTATCGTCCGACGCGGTCGCTGAAGCAAAAGTTGGTAACCGCATGCCCTTGGAACATATTCCCGCTGGTTTATTTATCCACAATATCGAATTGACCCTTGGTAAAGGCGGCCAATTGGTGCGCGGCGCTGGTTTATCGGCGCAGCTCATGGGTATTGATGGTAATTACGCCAACGTAAAATTGCCCTCGGGCGAAGTGCGTGCTATTGCCAAAGAATGCGCGGCGACGATTGGGTTGGTAAGCAACCCCGACTACCGCTTGATCCGTTGGGGTAAGGCTGGTCGTATGCGCAATCGCGGCATCCGCCCGACCGTTAAAGGTAAGAATATGAACCCGGTTGATCACCCGCACGGTGGTGGTGAAGGCCATAGCCCAATTGGTCAAAAGCGCGGCCCGCAGACTGTCTACGGCAAATCGGCGCGCGGGGTTAAAACCCGTCAACCCGGCAAGTGGAGTGATAAGTTTATTGTTAAATCGCGACGCGGCTAATTTTAGGAAATACTTTGTATGTCCAGAAGTTTAAAAAAAGGTCCATATATCGATCCGCGCGTGCTCAAAAAAGTGCAGGCGCTGAAGAAAAGCGGCAAGCATGATCCAATTAAAACCTGGTCTCGCGCTTGCGTTATTTCGCCCGAGATGGTCGGCGTAACCTTTTTGGTGCATAATGGAAAAAACTTTATTTCCGTGTTAGCCGATGAAAACATGGTCGGGCATCGCCTGGGCGAAATGGCACCCACGCGCAAATTTATCCGCCATGGCGGCAAGATGGCCAAAGATCAAGAAGCCGCCGCCGCTCCCAAGCCCGCTGCCGCACCGGCTGCTAAAAAATAATGTATGTCCACTGTAACCGCACAATTGAATTATTTGCGCCAAAGCCCGCGTAAAATGCGCCTCGTGGCCAACGCCATTCGGGGCAAAAGCGTGGTAAAAGCTCAACAGATTTTGACTGTTCTAAGCAAGCGGGGCGCGTTGCCGTTGTTTAAATTGGTTCGTTCCGCAATCGCTAATGCCGAACATAATTTTTCGTTAGTCGAAAAAAATTTAGTGATTAAAAGTATTATGGTGGATGGCGGTCCGGTGTTAAAACGCTGGATGCCGAAAGCCCACGGCCGGGCAACCCCGGTGCGCCAACGCACCTGCCATGTCAAGCTTGTCTTGGGTGAAAAGGTCTTCAAGTCTTCTGCTAAAGAAGCGGCTGCGCCGGAAGCGGCCAAATAACCTGATTTTGTATGGGTCATAAAGTCCATCCTAAAATTCACCGCACGCCAGCCATTTTCCCTTGGGATTCACGCTGGTATGCCAGCCCGAAACAACTACCCTTGTTCATGAAGCAAGAAGTAGCCGTGCGGGAATATTTGGAAAAGAAATTTAAAGATGCCGGTATTGACGCGGTCAGTATCGAACGCTCGCCCAAAGAAATGACCATTACCGTGCTCACCGCCAAACCGGGCGTGATTATTGGACGGAGTGGCCAAGGGCTCGAGACAATTCGCAAAGATTTGGAACGAGGAATTTTACAATTCAAATTGAAAGCCAAGCTTAATATCCAAGCGGTGAACCAACCGGCTTTGTCGGCAACCATTATGGCGCAGAACGCCGCTTCCGAAATTGAACGCCGTCTGCCATTCCGCCGGGTAATGAAACAAGCTTTGCAAAAAGTAATGACCGCCGGCGCCCAGGGAGTAAAGATGCGCATGGGTGGCCGCTTGAATGGAGCCGAAATTGCCCGTACCGAAAAGTTGGCCAAAGGCAAAATGTCTTTGATCACCATTCGCAGTAAAGTAGACTACGGTTTCGCCGAAGCTCAGACCGTGTACGGCAAAATCGGGATTAAAGTTTGGATTTACCAAGGTGAAGCGTTTGGTCGCCAGGACAAATTTGATAAAAAAGAACTGGTCAAACCTGCCGTGCCCGTTCTTCGCAAAGCCAGAGCCTAAATGTATTGCTGAAGTATGCTGTTACCCAAAAAAGTACAACACCGTAAATGGCATAAAGGCCGCCGCCGCCAAAAAGGCATGGCCACGCGCACGATCGCGCTTAGTTTTGGTGACTTCGGTTTGAAGGCGCTGAGCTATGGCTGGGTAACCAGCCGCCAACTCGAAGCGGTCCGCCGCGTGCTTACCCGATTTGTGCGTCGCGGTGGTAAGATCTGGATCCGCGTTTTCCCCGACAAACCAGTCACAAAAAAAGGTAACGAAACCCCGATGGGTGGTGGTAAGGGCTCCCCGGATCATTATGTGACCGTGGTCAAACCAGGCACCGTACTGTTTGAAATGGTGGGTGTGACGCGCGAATCCGCGCAGCAGGCAATGAAGCTCGCTGGGTACAAGTTCGGAGTCAAAACGCGCTTTATAGAGAAAATCAAATAAACCGTTCGTATGGATTTTAAGGATTTAAAAAATAAAAGTACTGCCGAGCTTGGCGAACTGCTGAAGGAAACCGAGTCCCGCTTGGGCGCGCTTAAATTCAAACGTGTCGGCGAGGCCACCAAGCAGCCGCACCTGTTCCGTTTGTGGCGCCGGGCAATTGCCCAGATTAAATTTTTGCTTGAGAGCAATAAAGCCCGTTAATTTTGGATCATTATATGGAAAAGAAACCAAAGACAACTAAGGCTCCGGTAAGCAAACGAACATTCCAGGGAAAAGTGGTTGCGGCCAAGAGCGCCAAAACCATTACGGTTCAGGTTGATACCATGAAATTGCATACCAAATACCATAAAAAATATCGGGTGAGCGCCAAGTTCCACGTGCACGATGAGACAGGTAAAGCCAAAGTTGGCGACGTGGTGAAATTTCAGGAATGCCGCCCCTTATCCAAAACGAAGCGTTGGTTTTTAGTAACCAAGAGTGTTTAAACGTGTTGCCTGCGTATGATCCAGCATCGAACCATGTTAAAATCCGCCGATAATACCGGAGCTAAAAAACTCCAGTGTATCCGCGTGCTTGGCGGCTATAAAAAACGCTACGCCCAGATCGGGGACATTATTACTTGCGTCGTGAAAGAAGCAGCACCCCGCGGATTGGTAAAGAAAAGCGACATTGTCCACGCCGTAATCGTGCGCCAGCACAAAGAGTATGGCCGCGCCGACGGTACCTATGTGCGCTTCGACGAAAACGCCGTCGTTATCGTGGATCGTGCCAGCAAAGAACCGAAAGGTTCGCGTATTTTCGGGCCGGTGGCGCGCGAGCTGCGCACCAAGGGATTCCAGAAAATCATTTCGCTTGCCCCCGAAGTATTATAAATTTTGTATGTTAAAGATTAAAAAGAACGACAAAATTAAAGTGTTGAGCGGCAAGGATGCTGGCAAGACCGGTCCGGTTATTCAGGTTTTCCCCGAAACGCGCCAGGTGGTAGTAGAGGGGCTCAATATTATTAAAAAACACCTGCGCGCCAGCAAGAGCGGCGAAAAGGGTCGCAAGATCGAACTCGCCGGCCCTATCGCGATGAGCAAAGTCGCGGTGATTTGTCCAAAGTGCTCCAAGGCCGTGCGCGTTGGGTTTAAAGTTGATGCCGACGTTAAACATCGGGTGTGCAAAGGCTGTGAACAACTAATTGATTAATTGCCAGTTACGCAAGTCGTTATGAATTCCTTATATAAAAATTACAAAACCGTGATTGCCCCTGCTTTGCAAAAAGAGTTGGGGCTAAAAAACGCGATGCAAGTACCCCGCGTCACCAAAGTGGTGCTCAATGTTGGCATTGGTCGTTTTGTGAAAGAAGCCGGTTTTGCCGATACTGTAGTTAAGGTGCTGCAAAAAATCACTGGTCAAAAACCGGTACGCACCCGCGCCAAGCAATCGATTTCCAACTTTAAAATTCGTGAAGGCATGGAAATCGGCGTGGCCGTCACCTTGCGCGGCACCCGGATGTACGACTTTCTAGAAAAATTACTGCGCGTTACCCTGCCCCGCGTTCGCGACTTTCGCGGTATTTCTGATAAATGTTTTGATCGCCAGGGAAATTACACGCTTGGTTTTAAGGAACATTTGGCTTTCCCTGAAGTTAAAATGGAAGAAATTGATCGCGTGCATGGTTTGCAAATCACCATTGCGACCACTGCCGGGAACAAAGCTGCTGGACAAGCGTTATTGGCCGGCCTCGGGTTCCCGTTTATTAAGAAATAATTATCCTATTTTGGTATGGCTACTTGGGCCCAGATCGCAAAATCAGAGCGCACTCCGAAATTTTCCACTCGCGCGGTAAACCGCTGTTTTCAGTGCGGTCGCCGTCGCGGATTTATGCGCCGGTTTCGATTATGCCGTATCTGTTTCCGCGAACTTGCTAACGCCGGGCGCATCCCGGGCGTGCGCAAGTCAAGCTGGTAAATACCGCTATTTATTTATTATACTGTCGCCAATAAACACCTAAACTTTCAGTTATGATGACCGATCCAATCGCCGACATGCTTACGCGGATTCGTAACGCCTCTATGGTTCACAAAAAAGAGGTAGCGATTCCGTATTCCAAAATAAAACTCGCGATCGCGACTATTTTGGCGCGCGAAGGTTATATTGTGAGCGTGGAGGAGTTGAAGGATAACCATCCGTATCTGCTCCTGACGCTGAAATACGAAAATGGTGAACCGGCTATCCACCACTTAAAGCGCATCAGCAAGCCTGGCCAGCGTACCTATGTCAAGAAAGATGCTATCGACCGGGTGCTCAACGGCTATGGATTGGCTATTTTATCTACCCCCTCGGGCGTGCTTACCGATGCCGAAGCCAAAGGAGCCAACGTCGGCGGCGAGCTTTTGTGCGAAGTGTACTAACTATAGCCCTTGATTTATGTCCCGTATTGGAAAAAAACTTATTACCATTCCCGCTGGCGCAAGCGTACAGGTGAGCAGCCGTGAAGTGGTGGTGAAAGGTCCGAAAGGCGAAATTCGCCTAGCGTTACACCCCCATATCACCGTGCTCGAAACGGCCGAGGGTTTGACTGTAAAGCCAGTCAGCGAAACCAACAAAAAAGATCGTGCCCTGTGGGGAACTTTTGCCAGCATTATTCGCAATATGATCGCCGGGGTCACCACCGGGTTTAAAAAACAGCTTGAAATCAATGGTGTCGGGTATAAGGCCACGCTAAAAGGAAAAAATTTGCAGTTGGAAGTTGGCTTTACTCATCCGGTAGAAGTCGCTGCGCCCGCTGGCATTGCCTTTAGCGTGGAAAAGAATATAATCACCGTTGAGGGCGCGGACAAACATTTGGTTGGTGAGCTTGCCGCTCATATCCGCTCGGTCAAAAAGCCTGAACCGTATAAAGGTAAGGGTATTAGATATATCGATGAAGTAATTCGCCGCAAAGCCGGTAAAACCGCGGCCAAAGCCGCCTAATCGCGTATGAAGCAACTAATTAAAACTACCAAAAATAAGTTACGCCAGGTTCGTCATCGCCGGGTTCGCGCACGCGTTTCTGGCACTGCCCAACTACCACGTTTGTCGGTATTTCGCAGCCTGACAGCCGTGCGTTTGCAGCTGATTGATGATGTGACGGGCCGCACCATTTGTGCCATAAATACTGATAAAATCGCTGCCGACAAATTATCAGGAACCGGTGGAAAAAAAACCCAGGCCGCCTTTGCTGCGGGAAAAATGCTGGCGGAGCTTGCCTTAGCAAAAGGAATCAAGCAAGCGGTATTTGACCGCGGTGGGTACAGCTATCACGGCCGGGTGGCCGCGGTGGCCGAAGGCGCCCGCGCCGCTGGCCTGGTTGTTTAATTTTGATGACCTTTAGTTACTTTTGTACGTATGCTTCCTAACAAACCGGACAATCGCCGCCCGCGCCGCTCGGATCGACCCGAAGAGAAATCTGAATTTGAACAGTATATTTTGGATTTGGCTCGCGTTACTCGCGTTACTGAAGGCGGTAAACAAATGAACTTCCGGGTCTGTCTGCTTCTGGGCGACCGTGCCGGCCGGGTTGGGTATGGCGTGGCCAAAGGCGCCGACGTGCAGTTGGCCGTGGAAAAAGCCGTGCATCAGGCCAAAAAACGCATTATTCGCGTTCCGTTTATCAACGAAACCATTCCGCACGCCATTGTGCGCAAATTTAAAGCCGCTCAAGTGATGCTCAAGCCCGCGCCGCGCGGTTCGGGAATTATTGCTGGGGGAGCACTCCGTTCTGTATTGGATTTGGCGGGTGTGCCAAACGTATCTTCAAAAATTTTGGGAACGACCAAGAATAAAATTACCATTGTTAAAGCAGCCTTTGAAGCGCTTAAGGGTTTCCAAAAAACCCGCCCGGCTCGCCCGGTTCGTAAGTAATTGTTTTTTATGTTACAGCCACATACTATTCGCCCTGCTCGCGGAGCAAAACACAGTGTCAAAAAAATCGGCCGTGGTAATGCTTCGGGCCATGGCACCTCTTCGGGTCGCGGTGGCAAAGGCCAAACTGCCCGCTCGGGCGGCAGTCGCGGCATTCAGGCGCGCGCTTTTAAATTTTTGTTGCAATCAACTCCTAAGCTCCGGGGCTTCACCAGCATTGCTGTAAAACCAGCCGAAGTATCGCTGAGTGATTTAGAAACGAAGTTTAACGTCGGTGAAACCGTTGATCTGGCCGCTCTCAAGGCCAAACGCATTGTGCCCAGGGCTGCTGCTGCCGCTAAAATTTTGTCGAGCGGAGCGCTAAACAAAAAATTAACCATTGTTGGAATCAAAGCTTCTAAAGTAGCTGCCGAAAAAATTACGGCCGCGGGCGGCGAAATAAAATAATTGGCTTCTTGGCGCAGCTCTGCTCTTGAGCGCGAGGCCCTTCTCTGGCCGCTGTTCGTTTAACCACTATTCACGCCGAATATATGTGGGACAAACTACGTCAAATTTGGAAAATTGAAGAATTGCGAAATAAACTGTTATTTGTAGCCGGACTTTTAGTAGTTTTTCGGTTAATTGCGCATATTCCGATTCCCGGGGTAGACGTCGTGCAGCTCCAAAACTATCTGGCCGGTAATCAAATTTTGGGTTTCATTAATCTGTTTTCGGGCGGTGCGATCACCAACTTTTCGCTCATCGCTTTGGGGGTTGGCCCGTATATCACCGCTTCGATCATTTTGCAGCTGTTAACCATGATCGTGCCGAGCCTGGAAGAATTAAGCAAAGAAGGTGAATCCGGCCAGCAAAAAATTAACACCTATACTCGTTTTCTCACCGTACCGCTCGCGCTCCTGCAGGCTTTTGCCACCGTGCGTTTACTGAGTGCTCAGGGCGGCCAAATTTTGGGCACGCTGACGCCGTTTAGAACTATTACCATTATCCTCACCCTCACCGCCGGAACCATGTTTTTGATGTGGCTGGGTGAAAATATTTCCGAAAAGAAAGTTGGCAACGGCATGTCACTTTTGATTTTTGCCGGCATCGTATCCAGCCTACCTACGGCACTGCGTAATATCGCGATCAACTATAATCCCTCGGATCTTACTACCTTGATTTTGTTCGGCGCGGTAGGAATCCTTACCATTGTCGGCGTAGTCTTTATCACCGAAGGTCAGCGCAACATTCCGGTGAGTTACGCTAAACAAGTTCGAGGCAACCGCATGTTTGGTGGTATCCAAACCCACCTGCCGTTCCGGGTGAATATGGCTGGCGTAATCCCCATCATCTTTGCTATTTCGTTAATTTTGTTCCCGTCGCTGGTCGCTCAATTCTTCGTGGCCGCTAAAACCGCTTGGTTGGCTAGCCTGGCGCGCGGCACCATTACCCTGTTCCAGAATCATATTTTTTATGACATTTTGTATTTTACTTTGGTAGTAGCTTTCACCTATTTCTACAGCGCCATTATTTTTCAACCCCATAAAATTGCCGAAAATTTGCAGAAGCAAGGCGGTTTTATCCCGGGTATTCGCCCGGGCAAAGAAACCGAAAAGTATTTGGGCGCGACCATGCTCCGCTTGAATCTCACCGGCGCGCTTTTCTTGGGTGGTATCGCGGTGTTGCCATTGGTTATTAGTGGTGTTGGCGGGACGCAGAACCTTACCATTGGCGGTACGAGCCTGTTGATCGTGGTGGCGGTAGCAATTGAAACCGCCAAGCAAATCGAAGCGCAACTGACGGTTTACGAATACGACCAAGTATAAAAAATAATCACCAGTATTTTCTCACCCGCCGTTAAGGCGGTTTTTTATTGACAAAAAAATATGTCGAGAGTACGATATAAAATCGTTCCTTGACGCCCCACTTGCTAGTGAGGAGGCCTGGTATGTCGCCCCCCAGTTCGTTTGTTAACCGCTCTGATCAGCTTTCAATTACGAAACTCCCCACTACCTCCAAAATTGAGTATCATAAAAAACACCCCTGACGGGGGGTATCTTTTATGATAGCAGATTTATTGCTTTTAGGGGGTTTCGTAATTCAAAGCTTAACCAAGGGGCCGAAGACGATGAGGCCCAAAGTTGGCTCCGCGGTGCGGGCGGCCCCGCCGCCGTTATGGTCGCGGTTGCTCCTCGTACGATCTGTGCCTGTAGCGCCCGTCCGCGCGGCTTGAACCCCTCAAGCCGCTTCCCTCAATGCTTTCTGCTTGTACCAAGAAGCTTCGAATTACAAAATGTCACCTTTTGTCATTGTGAGGATCGCAGCGACGAAGCAGTCCCATCGCGTTGTAGCACTAAACCAGGGGATTGCTTCGCTCCTTACAGTCGCTCGCAATGACAATAAGGGTGCTTTCGTAATTTACAGCAAGAAGAGCGCACGGGGGAACTAAAACCTTAAAACCGGCTATTAAAGCTGTTTTTTGTTTTATTCAATTGTTTTACTCAATACTATTGACAAATTGCCAAAAATGTGCTAAGATAAGCGGTTGTTCTTTACATTTTGGCTTACTACGGCCCTGAAAACGGCCTGAAATACGCACGATTTACCTTTGAATATCAACCTCAAGGGTGAATCGTGCGTATTTGGTCGCCGGTTGAGAAGCCGGCCAGGAATTGGTGCTTTCAAGGAGGTCTTTGATGCCACAGACAAGCAGCCCCACTCCGAACGACTCGTTCCAGCAGTGCAACGGCAAGTGGCCCGGCGGCAAGCGCTGCACCAGGCAGCAGGAGCGGCTCCACTGCCCCGAGCACCTCGAGCAGATCCTGCTCGCGGCTCGCTTCGCCAACGAGGAGGACATTTCCCCCGGGGAGATGTTCTGGTATCGGTACAGCGTGAGCGGGCCCCGGATCTGGTTCCTCACATGTGAGGACCGGATCGAATTCGCCGACCCCCCGGCGCTGCCCGCCGGCTGCGGCCCCAACGACCGCGCCGCCGCCGAGCAGAGCGCCCTCGAGCGTCCGCGCCAGATCAATCGCGCCGCCCCGCCCCAGCGGCCCCGGCGCGACGATCAGCGCCCCGCCCGCGAGCGCCTGCAGCAGCCCCACCCCGTGCAGATGCCGGATCGGCCATTCCGGCCGCTCGTGCACCGCCTGGCGGCTGAGCCGAGCACCCCCGAGCAGCGCTTCGCGCAGCCGGTCACGACCACCATACGTAGCCCCCGCTACGCCGTGTTCGCCCCGACGCTCGCTCGCCGCCACGGCGGCCCCAAGGGCAACAACGACCGGTAGCCCCGCTTTCGGCAGCCAACGCCCCTCACGCCCACCCCGCGGCTCCCCAAAGCCGCGCTCCAAATAGCAATTTCTTTCTAAATTAAAGAGGAATTTCTTCTGGGGCAGAGGTCGTTAATCCGCTTAAAAATCATTCCAAACGGAGTGATTTTTTTGCTTGTCAAAGCAGGCGATTTTTGATAGCCTGAAACAGTATGAAAAAAATTATTATCCTGTTTGGGCCGCCCGGCAGCGGCAAAGGAACTCAGGCCAAACGTATCGCCGAAAGTTTTGGTTACCGGCACATATCGACCGGTGATTTATTACGCGCGCTTTCGGCTGCAGGCACTGTTGACGAGCAGGAACAAAAAGCCCTGGTGGCAATGCAGGGTGGTGCCTTGGTGCCTGATTGGTTAATTTATAAACTGGCCTTCCAGGCTATTACCGAATCGCTCCAAGCGGGTCAGGGTGTGGTACTCGACGGCGCTATCCGCAACACCGCTCAGGCCGAACACTATCAGGAATTTTTTAAGCAGCGGGGCGTGGCAGCAGAAGTAGTAGCCATCGAAATCGCCCTCCCCGATGAATTATCGCTTGAACGCCTCAGCACCCGCCGTGTCTGCGCCGCGTGCGGCGAAATCGTGCCCCTCACCGGCCCTGCTGCCCCGGCCAGCTGCCCCAAATGTGGCGGTAAACTGGTGGCCCGCGCCGACGACAATCAAGAAGTTGTCCGTAAACGAATTGAACTGCAAGGCAACCAGTCTCTTGCTCCCATCCGGGCTTTTTACCAGGGCCAGGGAACACTCAAAATTATTAACGGTAACCAATCTATCGCGGCAGTGGCCGAGGAAACAAGTCGTATTTTAAACGCTTCCGAGTATGTTGATTAAAACTCCCGCCGAATTGGCTCAGATCAAAAAAGGCGGCCATCTCATGGGTATAATCCTTTCCGAGCTGTATCGGAGTGCGCGCCCGGGAGTTTCAACCTGGGACGTTGACAAAGAGGCCGAAGCAAAAATTATTGCTTCTGGCGGGACGCCCGCGTTCAAGGGTTACACCACTCGGGTAAGCGACACGCCATTTCCTTCGACAATTTGCGCTTCGGTAAATACCGACTTGGTGCACGCCATTGCCCGCAAAGAAGTGAAGCTCAAAAAAGGCGATATTTTTAGCATTGATATCGGCATGGAATGGCCATTTAAAAAAGAAACCAAAAACAAAGAAAAAGGAAAAAAGTTAACCGGTCACCCCGGAGCCTCTCGCGGGTATTTTACTGATACCGCCGTAACATTTGCTTTGGGCGAAGTTCCTGCTCCGGTAAAAAAACTGCTCGCCGTTACCAAGCAAGCCTTAGAAGAGGGGATTAAAGCCGCCAAACCAGGCAACAGCGTGGCCGCTATTGGTAAAGCCGTAGAAAGCTACGTCCGCTCGCAAGGCAATTATGGTATTGTTCGCGATCTGGTGGGGCACGGCGTGGGCCATGCCGTGCACGAAGATCCCCATATCCCCAATTATTACGATCCAGCTTTGGAAAAAATTATCCTTAAGCCCGGCATGGTTATCGCCATCGAACCAATGATCTCGCTCTCGAATGAATACCGCGTGCAAACCAAACCAGATGGCTGGACGATCGAAATGGTTGACCAGTCGCTCTGCGCGCATTTTGAGCATACCCTGATTATTACCTCGCGCGGCAACACGGTGGTTACGCGCCGCCCCGGCGAAGACAAAGAAGTGTTTTGGTAACGCTATGAAAATTTTAGCTATTGATTACGGTACACGGCGTTTGGGGCTTGCCTGGAGCGACACAGTGCTCGATGTAGTGTTGCCGCATGGCACCATTGCCGCGCCGCGCCAAGCTTCGGCAACCAAAGCCCAAGGAGTTTTTATTGCGGGGATTACAAAGTTGTTAACCGAAAGCCCGGTCGATATCATCGTGCTGGGGTTCCCACGCGGCCTGGCTGGCCACGAAAACCAGGCCACGGCTCGGGTGAAAGAATTCGCGTTTGAATTGCAAAAACACACCAGCGTGCCGATCGAATTTTTTGACGAACGTTTTACCTCGGCGGCCGCCGACGCATTGGGGCCGGGCGTGGCGCGCGATGAAAAAGCGGCCATGATTATTTTAGAAGGCTACGTAAGCAGTAAAAATCACTAAGTATGTTGAGCGTGGTTTTAGCGCGGCGCGACTGGCGGGAGTATGATCAGTTAATCACGCTCTACACGCGCGAAACCGGCCGTCGGCAAACTGTGGCGCGCGGCGTTAAAAAAATAACCAGCAAGAACGCCACCCACCTGGACGTCCCCGGCATAGTGGAAGCAGACATACTCCCGGGCAAAGAAGTTGATTATCTGCTCGCGGTGCAGCCGGTAGATTCGTTTATCCGCCTGGCCGGTGATTGGCGACGGCTCTGCGTGTGGAATTTTGCCCGCCGCCTGGTGGAGCAGTTAGTGCGTGAAAGCGCCGAAGATCACGCGCTCTTTGAGCTCCTCGTTTCGTTCGGGGTATATCTAAACACAGCGGAGCAAATTTTGCTGAGCGCGGCCGATAGTTTCACGCTTAAACTATTGGCGCGATTGGGTTTTTCCCCTGAGCTTGAAAATTGCGCGGCCTGTGGCGGTAAACTGGTGGGGGAGCGATTAGTGTTTGTTCCCTCGCTTGGTGGTCTGGCTCACTGGGGTTGCCTCCCCGCCAACACCGGGACGCCGCTTGGCTCAATCCCGTTTTCAGAGGCTCAGGCGCAACAACTGCGCGAATTGCTCACGCACAGTTGGGCGAAATGTGTTGCCAGGTCACATTGCCCCGAGGTGCGCCAGGCAATTAGTAGTTTTTTGGCTTATCATAGCGAAAAAAAGAATATTTTATTTCAATGGCCAACAGAATAAATTTGTGGAGTTCGCTGCGTAATGTTATGCTGATTTTTTAGGGTAGTTCAATTATTGTGCCACGTATGAACGTATCTATTTCGGAGTTTAAAGATTATGTCGGGCAAGCAGTTACTGTTTCCGGCTGGTTATACAACAAACGCTCGTCCGGACCGATCGCTTTTTTGGAGCTGCGCGACGGCAGTGGTTGGACGCAGGCCGTGGCCGTGCAAAAGTCCCTATCACCCGAAGTGTGGTCCGCGGTGGAGCAGGTAACGCAGGAATCGTCGGTAGTGGTCACCGGCACGATTTCTAAGCATCCCAAAAAAGAAAATATTTTTGAGCTACAGGTTGCTGATCTGCGCATTTTGCAGCTAGCCACCGAATACCCGATCGCCAAAAAAGATCATGGCCCGGATTTTCTGATGGATAATCGCCACCTCTGGCTACGCAGCCGCAAGCAGTGGGCAATTCTGCGTTTGCGCGACTCGATCATCATGGCGATTAACATATATTTGCACCAGGAGCGGTTTATTAAAATTGACTCCCCGATTTTTACGCCCAACGCCTGCGAAGGCACCACCACGTTGTTCTCGGTACCGTATTTTGATTTAGGAACCGCTTACTTGTCTCAATCTGGTCAATTATATATCGAAGCGGCTATTGCCTCGGTAGGGCGTTGTTACGATTTTGGCCCTGTCTTTCGCGCGGAAAAAAGTAAAACCAAACGCCACTTGACTGAATTTTGGATGATGGACGCCGAAGCAGCTTTTGTGGAGCATGCCGGCAACCTGGCACTGCAGGAAGGCCTAGTGCGTTTTATCGTGCGCTATTGCCTGGAACATTGTCTGGAAGAATTAACGATTCTGGAGCGAGATGTTGAAAAATTAAAATTGGCCGATAATCCGTTTACCCGCTACGGCTACGACGAAGCGATTAAAAAATTAAATGAACTTGGTTCGGATATTAAGTACGGCGAAGATCTGGGCAATGATGATGAAGGACTCTTGACCAAAGACAGCACCGTGCCGGTGTTTATCGAAAAGTGGCCCAAAGGCATCAAACCGTTTTACATGAAGCGTGATCCGAACAATCCCGAATTGGTTTTGAATGATGACTTAATCGCCACCGACGGTGGAGGAGAATTAATCGGCGGCAGCCAGCGCGAGGAAAATGTTGATTTGCTGATCGCCCGGATGAAAGACGAAGGGTTAAATCAGGCGGACTATGAATGGTATTTGGATACCCGTCGGTTTGGCAGCGTGCCGCATTCCGGATTTGGTATCGGGCTTGAGCGCACCGTGCGTTGGATCGCTGGGGTGGAGCATATTCGGGAATGTATCCCGTTCCCGCGCACGATCGGGCGCTTGCGGCCGTAACAAAATTTCTTAACATCACTCTGCTAAGAGTGGTGTTTTTTTGATTTTCTTTAAGCTTCTTAACTAAATGTAGGCACCCTTTTGGTGCCAAAATGGTGCCGCCTAAAAGCACCGAGCGGTTCTCGCTTGGTATGACCCGGATTCTTCGCAACGCTCCTCATCATTTCGTGTCATATCCTCGCTCGACAAATGCTCGGGAATTTTTGGTGAAATCGTTTTGTTACAAAAGGTATTCCGCCGCAGTCATTCAGCTTATTTCAAAACTGTCATGCCCACCCCCACTTTTGTGAGGGTAAACTCCAGTGGGAATCCAGGTTTGGCTTACCGACTGGATTCCCGCCTGCGCGGGAATGACCCGACTTAATTTTAAACATGACTTCATTGACACTTTTCTGCTTTCCTGCTAAGCAACCAGGTAACTTGGACGCAAAATGACACTGGGTCATTTTGTTCCCCAAGAAGGAGGCCCCATGTCCAGAACGCCTGCTCTGTATTGTGCCTTCGCCTGCCTGCTGGCTGTGCCCGCTTGCGTCGCCCCTGGCTTCGTCGGCATCGAGCGTGCTGCGGCCGCGCAGGCCCAGAGTGAGCCGCGGCTCACCAGCTACCTGCCCGGTATCGATCTGATTGGCACCCCGGCGGCTCAGCGGCCGCTGCCGATGGTCGAGGAGGTGGTGGAGACCGTGCCCGATGAGGCGATCGGCGGCATGAACCACCGCGAGCGCCTGGTGCTTCGGGGCCGTTGCGAGACCATCCTCGGCGCGGGCGGCCAGCGCTTCTTCATCGTCATCAGCCACGACGGCTCTCCCGAGGTCCGGCCACACTGGAACATCATGTGCGCCGACGGTTACGTCCGGGTCTCGTGCCCGCCGGGCCAGCAGAGCAGCCTCATGAGCCTGCCCGAAGAGCAGGCCACGCGCCGCTGCGCCAACTTCGAGAACTGGCACTTTATCTTGCCCACCGAGGGCGAGATCGATTCCGATGGCATCTTCCAGCTCGTCCACGCCTGCCGCTGAGCCAGGCATGCAAACAATATCCCGCCCGGGCGCTCGTCGCTGCCACCGAGCACGAGCGCCTCCCGATCATTAATTTTATCGCTGAATAAAGCGATTTTTTTGTTTTATACGGCATTTTTACCCACATATATCCACTTGGCGCATACCTAGTCTGCCATCCCCGTGAAAACGGGGATCCAGTACTGTGTGTGGGCTGGATTCCCGCTGGCGCGGGAATGACAATGTGTGATTAGGCGTGGACTACGTACATATATTTTTATCCCCAGTCCGAGAGCGGCCCAATCATTGACAAAGCTCTATTTTTATGTAAGGGTAGAGCCAAGTCGCGTCAATGCGGCGAACCCCAACGTTAGAGGAGGTCTCCTAATGCGATCCAGATCGTCTCCCCCCAGCCATCTGCTGTCCGCCGCCTTCGGGCTCCTGGCCCTGCTGGCCGCGCCCGGCCTGGCCGAGGCCAAGCAGATCTTCGTCGGGCCTTACCACGACGTGAGCAGGGCAGTCGTGGACAAGCCGCTCACGGCCAAGGAGAAGCTCGCCAAGTGCGCCAGCGACAGCGCCTTCACTCTCGATGACTGCCAGCGGATGTTCCTTGTGCCGTCCGCAGCCACCACGAAGCAAGATGTGGATCTGCAGAAGGCCAAGACCCGAGAGGAGTCCGCCCGCGCGGCCCAGCTGAAGGCGGCCACCAAGGGCGGGGCCCAGAAGATCGAGGTGAACAACAACGCCACGTCTAACTCCGGCGGGAACAGAATTCAGGCGACCTCGATCACCGAGGCAGTCCTGGGCCGCCGCGTCATCGCCTGGACCAACCTCCCGCGCTACGGCATGGGCCTCTTCGTTCCGGTGCGCTTCGAGCTCCGCAACGACGGGAACGACGCCCGCCAGGAGGCGATCGCAGTCGGCGTGGGCGTCGAGGCCCACGGCGGCATCTTCAGTGTGATGGAGAGGAGCGTCGTGTTCGCGTGGTATGGCGAGTTTGCCTGGCTGCGCGGCTCCCAGCTTACGGTCTCGGCGTTCGACGCCGCGACCTCCACGGTCAGCAGAATCACGGGCGGCACGAAGGCCGACCACCTCACCGTCTCCTTCGGTCTGGATCTGCTCGCCGGCAAGCTCGTCGGCGCCAAGCTGGGCTACGTCTACGACTACCGCGCCTCCTCTGTCGATGGCCCCGACGAGAACCTGCGCGGCATCCCCTCGACCGGGTCTCACGGAATGCGTGCGGCCCTGCGGATCGTTCCGTTCGGTTGGGGGCACCAGATATCCTTCGATCTATTCAACTGGAAGGAGACCTTCTACCCCACCAACCCCGACAACCCCGCCTACATCAACTACCAGGCGACCCCGGAGCAGCCCGCGATGAAGGCGACGGCCGTGCTCCCGAACGGGCCGCTCGTGACCACGAACTTTTTCAAGGTCATGATGACCTACCGACAGGACTTCAACTTCCTGTAGGCCCCACCCCCCGCCGTCCCCTCGACCCCCTCCGCAGCCCATGGCTCGCGAGCGGCTCCAGGCACGGCACTTCTCCCAAATGTCTAAATCAAGCCAAACTGGTTTGGAAAGTTGGGAAAACGCAAAACCGCTCTCGCCCGAGGCGGTTTTTATTTTTTTAAAAACTTCCTTAGTCGTGTACAAACCCTTGCTTTTTTTAAATCCCTGTGGTAGGTAAGTAATCAAAGGAGGCTCAATGAAAAAAGATTACGATCGTCGCAAAGTTCTTGGCCTGCTTGGTAAGCTCACTGCGGCCCTTTGTCTGGCACCATTAACCGGCTGCTCTATCTTCCGTGGGGGCCAAGACGATTCATTAACCGGCGGTGGTTACCTAGACACCAAGACCGGCTGGGTGCGTCTGCCCGACGGGACTTTCACCGACGACGGTGACGTGTATCGTCAGGCGGTCAAACAGTTGAAGGAGAACCACCAGGTGCCCGCTGGCGGGCATTGCCCGACACCCGCCGTGCTCGGTAGCACCTCGGGAAACTTCGCCAACTTCCCCTGGGACGCGTCCTTCTGCAACGGCCTGTGCCCCGTTTGCGGGAAAGCTCCACTCATTCAGCTCCGGAGCGAGTACTTCCCGCTCGGCGAAGATGGCGACGGACAGTCGCCGCCGATGTACAAGACCTATGGAGCATGTGCGGACCCCAGCTGTTTAAGTGGCGGCCAGGAGCAGTATCTGCCGGGCTCCAAGCGCCCCGCGCCCGCGCCGCGCACCATAAACGTGGATGGCGCGTTCGTGTACCCGCTCCCGGCCGGGGGCTGGTTCATGCCGCGGCTGCCCATGCCGGCTGGAATCCGGTTCGTCATTCCGCTCCGGCCCGTCTTCGTGCCGTAGCACCCGGTTCAGCCTTCCACCACCAACCGCCGACCTCACCAGTCGGCCTTAGAACCCTGTTTTAAAAATTTTTAAAACAGGGTTTTTATTTTAACTAGTTGACCAAAGTAGCCGGGCGTGTTAAGACCGGAGCAGATTAACGGGGCAATCAAGCCCCGCATAGTAGGAAGGCCAGACCATGTGCACTCGGCAGAGCGTTCTTTGTTCCCCCTTCATTCTCCTGGTCGTTTTTGCCAGCAGCTGTGTCCGCTTGTTCGGCGGCGAACAGGGAGACACGGGCGAGACTAAAATAACCGCGCCCTATGTCGAACCCAAAGCCGCCTGGGTTTGGGATGGACAGGAGTACCGTGAAGCGTCTCGCTCCGAGATCAACGATGCCATCGACAAGATGGCGCATGATCAGCACGGCCACGGCCGTACGTTCGCCGCTCCGCTCGGGAGCGTGAGCGGCATCCCGGTTGTTGACCTGGTCTGCCCGTCGTGCGGCGAGGGGAAGCTCTCGCTCAACCTGATCTCGGAGTACTATCCCTTTGGGAGTGATCCCAAAAATGGCAATGGCCCGCCTGTTTACCGGACCTACGGAACGTGCGACAAGTGCGGCCACAGCCATTACATCAAGGGAACCGAGCGCCCGGCCCCCCCGCTCCAGAGTGAGCGCGTGGGTGGAACGATCGTCTACCCGCTACCAGCCGGGGGCTGGTTCATGCCGCGGCTGCCCGCTGGCTTTCGCCTGCCGGGTTTGCGCCCGGTTATTCCCGAGTTCGCCCTGCCCTAGTTCTTTGGTACGTCACCAGGCGTTCCCGCTCGTATTGACGCAATTCGTCGAACGTGCTAGGAATAGTCAGTCTCTCACAGGGCTCCTTTCGGGAGCCTTGTATCATTCCCAAGGAGATGTCCATGTGTAACCGACGCAACCTGCTCCAAGCAATCGGCCTGCTGCCTTTTGCGCCCCTTGTCTCGGGGTGTCAGCAACTCTTCGGCGAGGGCGCGGCAGATCGCGGGCCCAACTCCCCGCCCGCCCCCTATGTCGACCGCAAGTTCGGCTGGGTGTGGGACGGCCAGGTCTACCGTGAAGCGTCGGCCAAAGAGATCGATGAGTTCATCGAGCAGATGACGCAAGAACAGTTCGGCCACGGCCGGCTGTTCATGGCCACCGGCAGCGTCGCTGCCGACCCGATCAAGCTGCCCGACGGCACCTGGCAGCTCCCGGGCACGCTCACCGGCGTCCCGTGTCCCATCCCGGACTGTGACGGAACCTTGGTCGACATCAATCAGCGCCAATACTATCCCTTCGGGCGCGATAGCGACGGTGACGACGACGGCTCGTCGGCCGTCAACGTCAGATTCGGCCAGTGCAACAGGTGCCTCTCCAGACGGGCGCTCCCCGAGCGCTTCGATGAGAAGGCCGAGCCGCTCAAGAGCCAACGCGTGAACGGCGCAGTCGTCTACCCACTGCCCGCGCCAATTGGCGGCTGGCTGTTGCCGCGTCTGCCGGCCGGTATGCGCCTGCCCACGCTCGGCCGCATTCCCATACCGCGGTTCGCCGTTCCCTAGGCTACCGCGCAGCTCCGCCGCCTGCTGACCTGTCAGCACCTCGGCCCCTTTCCCGAATTGCTCAACAAAATTATGAGCAAATCGGGAAAGGGCAACGAAATCAACGCCCTGTGAGGAGGTCCCATGCGCGTCCGTTCCTTGCCTCTCAACCTCGTGCTGCTCGCCCTTGCGGTCGGCACGCTGCCCGGTTGCAGCTTCATCGACAGACTCGGCCGCGAGATGACCGCCCGCGGCAATCAGGTGAGCCAGCTCTACCAGAAATGCCAAGAAAAAGTGGAGGGCGCCTGCGATGCCTGGATCCAGTGTTCACAAAGCGGCGTTGACGACTGCCGCAAGCTCGCCTCGGTTCAGCCGATCCTTGGCAGTCCGCCCGCGGTGAGCGGCCTTTTGCGCTTCGGCAGGGGAGGCGGCGCGGCGGGTGGCAACAACGGCGACGAGTGTGATCCGCCCGGCGAACGCGAGTGCTCGGCCAGCCCCGACGGCCGCCACCACTTCGTGGGGAAGATCCCCCCCACGTATCGGTTCTTCGTGAAGAAGGACAACACCTGCTGGCGTCAAGCGCTCGAGGACTGCGAGTACTGCCACACCACCTACATCGGCAACGCTAGCGAGGAGCAGATCACCTTCCCGCAGATCACCTCTGCGGTGGGGCAGGCTGCGGCTGCCAAGGAAGCCCTCGCCAAAGCGGCCGGAGGGATGCCTGCGCAGGCGCTCCTTGAGCTCCTCGCCGCCGGTAACAAGGCCGGTTTCGAGGCCAAGATCGCCGAGAGCTACTGGAGCCACATTTTTGAGGCTCAAGACAACGCCGAGACCTCGGCTGACCGCCACGGCCTCACGCCTTGCGTCAAGCACGTCAGCGACTAGGCCATCTCAGTCAATCTTGACAAATTGCTCATAGACCCCTACAACGAGGAGCTTTGTCCGACCTGCGGGCCAGGCTCCCTCGCCATATGCCCTTTACAACACCATCCCAAAGTAATCCAAGCGCTGAAAATCTTCAGCTCTAAGACAACTTTGGGAAGGAGGCCACCATGCGTATCGCTGCCAAGCGCACCTTGATTGGTGTTGCGATCATTCTGGGCCTTGTCGCTTGCGCCTGGGCCGCTCTGAAGAAGCCTGCCGCTGCGCTCCCCACCGAGGTGCGCTGGAGTGATGTGACCCTGCCACCCTCCACCACCACCTGCGCCAAATACAGGCTGTGGGAGGTTCCGCCCGTGGACCAGGCCGAGCAAGCCGCTGACCCGCGCACGGCCGAGAACCGCTTCTTTCAGCGCGGTTGCGATGCCCGCCGCGTCACAGATGCTCGAGGCCATCGGGTGTTTCGGCTGCCGGGCGACCCGCTCATCTGCTGCACCAAGAATCCGGCCCTGGCTGCCGGCCCCAACCCCTAACCCCTGCCGACCTCTCGCGTCGGCCCCATCAAAAACCACTCAACAAATTGTTGAGTGGTTTTTTAGTCGCCAAGCTTATATTTTTGAAAAACGTTGTTGCGTGATCCCATTATATTCCACCATTCCAAAAAACTCTGTTTTGGGCCTGATGAAAATAACATCTTCTCCAAATTCTGGTATAGCGTAAAGTGGTTTATAAAGCACCCACTCTTCTACCGTTTCGTGATGTCTGGCCAGGCCCGTTACTTGGTAGGTTTTTCCGCTATAATGGCGATACACGCCAAGCAGTGATTGGTCCATAAAAAGCATCTTATTAAAGATAACAGAATCCGTTAGGATTCTGTATATCACATCGTGCGCGAAGAGAGAATCGAACTCTCATGGCCTTGCGGCCGCGGGATTTTGAGTCCCGTGCGTCTACCAGTTCCGCCATCCGGGCAGTTA
>JAHFHZ010000029.1 GCA_023246715.1 Candidatus Magasanikiibacteriota bacterium
GGATTGTGCCTGCGGCCACGCCATGTCCGTAGCGCCCTTCTGATTTCCAGGCCCGAGCATGAATGTACTCCAACCGCGCGCCTTCGCGATCCGTAATCAATATAATATGATTACGGTGTTTAAATGGCGCGATAGTTAGTAGCACGATAACATCGCCAGGTTCGATTTGTTGATAGTTCCAACCGCGCGTTTCGCTACCTACTACCGTGGTGTTGCAACTGTCGGCGTAGGTTTCCACGCTCATGTTTTCGATGGGCCGCAGATGGCAGAGTAGTTGGCGTACGAATTTATATTTCGGACAGAGCCGAAATTGTTTAGCTATATCGTAATTATTGCGCTCCAGGTAATGCGCGCGCAAAATTTGGCTGACAAAACCAGAACATTCAATGCCAATGCCACGGTCGATCAGAAAATGGCGCAAGTCATCCGCGGTGAGTTGCGCTCCCGTATGCTCGTTGTGCAAACAGCAGTTTCCGGTTTTATCAAATAAACCCGCATGATATTGCAGCGAAGCTATTTTGGCCTCTTCGATAATTTCACGCGGCGTGCCCTTGCCTACCAACGCTCGTAATTCGCCCCGCCGCCGCCTTGTGGCATTATTAAAATACGGGCAGCGTACGTTGGCCAGCTCGTTGAAGGGCAGGTTTTGGTATTCTTGGATCAGTTGTCGCGCCTTGGCAGAGAGCATACAATGATTTACGTTTTTATTTTTTTGTTTTTAAAATAGCGATAATTTTTTTCCCTACAGCGTTGAATTTATTTTCAGCGGCCATGATTCCCGCTGGGCTTTGGACGCGTAATAGATCTGATTCGGGTTCTTGATTGGTGTACGGGGTTACGAGGCAGCCAAGAGCTTCTAATTTTTTAATTTTAGCTGCATTGATTTTGTTCATGCCAATCACTCGTTTTTGCACTACCTGTGCCCCTTGGGTAATTGTTATCCAGTCCGCGCTACATTCCTGGCCAAGCAGAGCGGCTAGGTGCGCCTCAAACGAGCTGCACCGTTGGGTGTCCTGTTGGCGGTTTTGTAACTGTGACTCGTATGTCGCGCTGGCCGGTTGTCGCGCGTTGATTTCAATGAGGTAGAGGCGATCGCTGGAACGGTCGAGCAGCACGTCAATGCCAAATAGCCCCTTCCAGCCCGCTGCCGCCAATCTTTGGCCGATTTGTTTGGCCAATCGGTGATATTCAGCAATTTGTTTTTTTGATAATAATTTAGTTGGCAATTCCCAATCGTTCCCGATAGTGGCAAATGGCCGCCTGGTAAACGGGCGCAATCCCGTAATTTGATAATTGATATTGCCGATAAGGATTTTATTTTTGGCCACCACGTTATTGTTGGTAAACATTGGCCCGGTGAGATACGCGGTGACCCGCGCGGGGCGCAGAGGGAATTGTTTTTTTATTTTTTCCAGCTGGCGTTTGGATTGGATGAGTATTGTGCCACTGCCGGTATGCGCGCGGTTGAACTGCAAAATAAATGGCGTGCCTGAAAACGAAATTTTTTGACATTCTAATATGTGGTGGGGAGGCAAAAATTTGGCCAACGGCCCAAGCCAATCTACCTGTGAAATTTTTTCTTCCACCAGATTGCTCAAGGCGGCTGGGGGGTTGAGCAGGCGGCAGCCCAAGCTGGCGCAGAGGCGCTCGATTTCGGGAGTGTTTTTGAACACGAGTATCGCCGGATGTTTGAGCGTGGCCAGCAGTTTCTTGGTGGCGGGGTGTTGTAACAACTCGCGGGTATCGAGTAAGCGCTTGTTTTTGATTAAGGTAATGCCCCCGCGCGCCTGAGCAACCCGCTTTCCAAAGGGAGTGTAATTTGTTACGATGAAATAGTTTTTAAGCCCGAGCGGTGCCCCAAGAGCCCGCTCTAAATCGCGAGTAATATAGACTACCGGGCGTTGTTTAACCGCTTGGTTAAGGGCTTTCATAAGGTCGTAGTCTACTAGAAAGGCCAGTTTTTGGCAATCTGAATGTTTCATTATGCGCCCTTACCACCGTTGGCAGTTCTGGTTTGCAATTTTAGCGGCAATTCTGGTGTTTTTGCCCCGGGTTGCTTCGGCTTATGTGGCTGAGTATTCCTATACCATTTTTGCTCATCCGGGTTTGTCGGATTCCCTGTTCCGAATGGGGGATAATTGTGATGAAGGCTGGGAATCTCTGTTAATCAAAAAACCAGCCCAGCTCACAGATGATCGTTTTGTTAAGAGGAGCTGCAATTTTATTGATGATGGTGATTTTGTAGCCTATCGACTGGATAACGCCAAGGCGCAAACTGGGGAAGGAGCAACTAATTTTTTTCGGGCAAAAGGGAGTGTTGATGGACGCGCTTTTAGTATTTGGGGGGTTCGGACTGAAGCGGAGTCTTTTTGGTTCGGTAGTTCTTTTATGTTTGCAGTGTACGCTGTCTTGGCTGGAGTGATCTTACTGCTATTGTTTGCAAAAATATTTTTAATCATCAGAAGCAAGCCGCGGCTCGCCAAGAATTTCAGCAGAGCGTATCTGATCCTGGCGGGGGTTCTTCTGCTGTTTATTATTGCTGAGCGTTCCGTGATTTTTTACACTACCACCCTAAAACCGAATGGTGGTTTTAATTTGCGTTATTATCCAAGCTCAGCCAACCAGTGTCTTGCGTTTTCGTTGCTTAAAAAAGATGCCCAGATCGATCGGTCGCCCGCCGCTTTGCGAGCTGTCCATGGTTGTTATTTTAACATAATGAAGCAGGATATTTTGTTTCCTGTTTTAAAAATTGCCGCTGGTTTAGCCGGAGGTTTCGCTATTTTATACCTCGGGCTATTTGGCAGGCTTAATTCGTTGTTTTCTTTCCTGAATAAAAAAGAATAGTAGTTTTTATGGATGCTCTATACCAAGAATTAAAAAAATACGGCACCGTGAAGCAGGGTGCGCCCTTAGCCAAATTTACGACTTTTAAAATTGGCGGGCCAGCCCAGTTTTTAGTGACGGTCGGGGATACTCAATCGCTTACCCTGCTGCTTAAGTATCTCGTGGGCGAGGGGGTTGAATACAGTTTGCTTGGTGGAGGATCTAATTTGTTGTGGAGTGATGACCCGTATGATGGCGTGGTGATTAAGCTGGAAACACGAAAGATAGTGGTTGCTAATGGAGTACTAGAAGTAGAGGCGGGAGCGCCGCTCGCCCTTGTTGTGGCCACGGCCACCCAGAACGCTTTAAGCGGCCTGGAATGGGCTGCTGGCGTGCCTGGTACGGTGGGTGGGGCAGTGCGTGGAAACGCAGGGGCAATGGACAGCGACACGGCTCAAACTCTGCTTAAAGTGCAGATTTGGCGGGATGGTGAAGTGTTTGAATTGACCCCTGAGGAATGTGGCTTTGGCTATCGGGATAGTCTGTTTAAGCACGATACCAGCGTAGTTCTGAAAGCGTGGTATAAAACCATGCCGGGGGATAAGGGGGCGATACAAAAGAAAATTGCGGGGTATATTCAACAACGCAACGGAAAGTACCCGCCTTTTCCTTCGGCTGGCAGTTTTTTTAAGAATATTCCTTTTGCGCAGTGGCCCGGGCCACTGACGGATTTGCCAGCACAGTTCGCCGTTAAACAACAGGTGCCAGCGGGCTGGATTAATGAACAAAATGGGCTTAAAGGTTACCAGCTTGGCGGGGCGATGGTTTCCAAAGAACACGGTAATTTTTTGATTAATGCTCAGAGCGCTACGGAGCAGGATGTTCTGTTGGTGGTTGAAGAGGTGCAAAGACGGGCGTATACTAGGTTTGGGGTAGTTTTAACCCCCGAAGTACACATTCAAAGTAAAAAGGAAGCCTTATAAATTGTCGAGATAGTTTATTCTTAACTCAACCTATGCAAGTACTTATTACGGGAAAGGGGATTGAACTCACTGAAGCGATTGAAGCTTACGTAAATACCAAGATTAGCAAATTGGAGAAGTTTTTTTCTGGGATTATCCGAGCCGACGTGATTGTGGGCATGGAAACACATCGTCACCAAAAAGGGGATGTGTTTTTTGCCGAGGCAAAACTGGAGGTGCCCGGTAATGATCTTTTTGTGAAGCAGGAAGCCGGCAGCCTCTACGCGGCTGTTGATTTGCTCCACGATCGCTTGGAGGGTGAGTTAAAAAAACACAAACTTAAAACGCGCAAAGATACCAAAAAAAATAAAATCATCGGGCGTGAAAATAAAGCCTATCACGACGAAGCTTAGTAATTTTGTTCAACCCTGTTGCTACCATAGTACATGTCGCGGTTCAAAAAATACTTTTCTTTTTTGAGAAGCCGGTTAGCGCTATGGCGCGCTCCGGCGGGTTGTTTTTTTATTGTTGCCGGGTGGAATTGGTACCACCTGGCACATCGCCCGGCGGCGCGATTTATCATCCGCTCGGCACTCATGTTCGCGGTATTATATGTAACGTATCGAATCGCTTCGTATTTTTTGGCTTGGCTCATCAAGCGTTTTAATCGACACCCTTTTTGGCAACGGGAGTTTGTTGCCGCCCTGGATACCTTGTTTTTGATTGGGTCGTTGTGGTTCCTGGTATTTTTTTCACGGAATGAAATCGTGAGCCTGCTCTATACGGGCCTGGTATTGGTTTTATTTTATGTTGTGGCTGAGCGGTTTTTGCGTCGCCATCCGGCGGCCGAGCCGTGGCTGGCGGTGAACAGGCGGATGTTCGCGCTCGCCGGCTTCATTTTTAGCGTTCAAGCGGTTTTGCAATACGCGGCTTTCTATTATTACATTCTGGATGCTAGTCATCGGTTTTTTAATATCGTTGTGTTTCGTTCCATCGCCATGACCAGTTTTTGGCTGTTGGGTTTTGCGTTGGGCAGCGTGCTATTTTTTAAATTTGCCTCTCCTTGGCGGTATGTGGCTGTAGGGCTTTGGTCGCTGCTGAGCATTGCAGCTTTGGTTCTCTGGTCGGTGAATATTGGTTTTTTATATTTTTCGGGTTTATATTTCAGCCCGGTGGCGATTGACCACTTCCACGGCTCCGAAGGGGTGGCGTTCAACAACGTGAGTTATATTTTAGCCGCTTTGTTGGTGGCAGTATTGATACTGTACGCGATTGTATTGCGGGATTTTATCCGGGCGCATGCCCTGGCACCGCAACGGTACTGGTATTTTTACCAAGCGGTAGTGGCGGTTTTTGCGTTAGGCGCTTTGCTGGGTTTAAGTTCGTTTAAAAATAGCCCGGAACGGGTGATTGTAAAATCTTTTGTTGATCGTTATATCCGTGGAGTTTCGCATACCGTGAGCTTGTCGCCAGCCTTACAAGAAAAATTAGCTCGCAATTTTGGTTTGGAGTACGATTTGAATCGTTTTGCGGTCAGCCATCATGACACTGTTTTTTCTACCTCTACGCTGGCACTCTTGCCCCCTCGACTAAAGCAAAATAAGCCCAATATCGTAATTTTATTTTTAGAATCTTTTTCGGCGCGGCTGAGTGATGTATATAACCCCGCATTCCCCGGTATTACCCTGGGCTTAAAGAAAATGGCCGATAATCCACATACCACGGTTATCCAAAACTATTACAACTCTTCCACTCCCACGATTACTGGGCTGATTTCACAGCTTTGTTCATTTTTGCCACCGACAGGGCATGAAGAAATTCAGAACGGCCGTAATTTGCAACGCCAGTATTTACTTTGTTTACCCGATATTTTGCGTAAACGCGGCGGGTATGGGTATGCCGCCTATGTCACTGCCGTGCAGAAGGATTTTGCCAATAAAGACACGATCTTTGAGAGTATGGGCACCGACGAGGTGTTCGGCACCGACGAATTAAAAAAATATATTTCCGGACCGCCTTTATCCTGGGGTTATTCCGATCACCAGATGTTCCCGTTTATGTGGGAACAGATGCGGCTGCAAAGCAAAAATAAAGACCCATTTTTGCTCATGCTTTCCACTGTTGATACGCATCCGCCGTTTAATTTGGCCAAAGACATGGTGCGCTATGGGAACGGTAAAAATAATTTATTGAATTCGGTACGCACTACAGACGACGCTTTTAATATTTTTTGGGACCAATTCATCGCCAGCGATTTCGCGAACAATACGATCGTCGTCGCCGTGGCGGATCACGCCGTTTTCCCGGCTGCTTTTACCAAAGAAACATTCCCCGCCGAAGCCGGAAAATTAAATTATTACGACCAAACTTTTTTTCAAATCTATATTCCCGATTCAGTGTTGCCCAAGCAGGTAAATTTGTTTAGTTCGGGGTTGGATTTTACGCCAACGTTGCTGCATATTTTAGGCATTAATTCGCCTAACTCGTTTGAAGGACACTCTTTGTTTGATGATCGCGCCCGGTTCCCGAATGTGCTGGGTATGCACGAGCTCGGTTTATATATCAATCAACAGGAAGCTGGCGGCAAACGATCTGTTAGTTATGATGTGCCCGGCAGCCTGGAATGTGGCTCCGCCGGAGCGGTTTCATCAACCCAGCCGCTTAGCCTCTGTGAATTTTTAAATTTTTACCGCTGGAAACGACAAATGCTTGAAGAAGGCAGGTTGTGGGAAAAAGCACCTAATTAGCATAAGCAAGATTGCTGGAGCAATACTCGATAGAAAGTAAAAATTGAGCTTTAATGTTTTTTAGCTTCCTTCACCAGGTTGACAAATGAGCGATTTTATGCTATTACAGGGTTGTTCTTTGATACTTAAGGGTGAGACTAGTTGGTTGTAAACAGTTTGTTATCACCAAATTGTTTACAACCAACTAACAGGAGGTGCCGAAATGTGGCAGGTTATCCTTCTCATCCAATTCACTGTTTTTGGTCTCGTGGCATTTTTTAACGCCGAGCTTCAGATCAAGGTAAACCTCTGGCTACTCCAGAGTGAGACTTGGCGTCGGCGCGGCAACGTCGAAGAGCTCCTCCGGGTTTCCCGTTGGTGGGCGGGGAGTACCTTGCTCTGGGCCTTGCTTGCCCTGGCCGTGCTCTCCAGGATTCCTTCGTTGAAGGGCCAGCCAGTCTGGGTGATCGGCGCAGTTGCCTGCCTGTATGTGGCGTTTTGCGTGCTTACATTCGCTAGCAATTCCTTGCGCCGTGGCTACGCCGAAATCGCGGACGAGATTCCGCGTAGTGCCATTGATGCCACCCTGCGCGCTGCCGGTAGCGCTCCGCCGGCGGCTCCCCACGCGCCCAACTAAGCGCGGCACGTCTCCCGCGCCCCCTTCCCGTAGTTTTTTTAGCCAAGAAACCTTCGGAAATTAAAAAAGCCCCTTTCCGGGGATTTTTTAATTTAGCTTTTTACTTATTCTTCGGGAAAGATTTGTCGGCTGTTTTCATCGTAGAGCAAAATGGCCAAAACGGGACAGGATTGCGCGGCCATGAGCACGGTGTCTTCGTCTTCGGCCTCGGGATTGGTGATATAGGCCAGGTTGTTATCATCCATTTGAAATACTCCCGGAGCGACGGCTACGCAGGAACGCGCGCCGATGCATTTTTGCCGATCCACGACAATGCGGCGAATTTTTCCCGCCGCCCGGACCGCCTCGGCTTGGGGGCTCCCGACGGTGACCGTGTTAGTTTTTTCGGGCATAGATTAAAGCAAATCTCCTAAAAAGTCATTATGCTGGATTGATTCAAAATCGGGTGTAACCATTTTTATTTGTTCTTCACGGGTGATTTTTTCGGTAATCGTCCCGGGGGTAGCGCTGGTGATAATGAATTCTTCATTGATTACCACGTTTGGCCCCTGTTCACAATACCCGGTGCAACTGCAAAAATCAAGATCAACCTGTTCGTTTTGTCCAGGGCTCGACAGGCCAAAATTTTGTTCAAGGCGCTGCATTATCCCGGCCGCACCGCCTTCAATACAACGTCGGCCGCAGCAGACGCGGATTTGTTTGGGCATATTGTTATACTCCCAACAGCGCGCGCAAATCGTCGGGCATTTTGTAGGGCGGATCAAAGGTTACCTCGATCGCCACGGTGGCAGCGCCAATTTCGGTTAGTTTTTGAGTAATGCTTTGGTTTAATTCCGGTCCCCACGGGCAAAAGGGGGTGGTATAGGTCATGAGGATTTTAATATTTTCGCCTTCTATATCCAGATTGTAAATCAACCCCATGGTCCAAACGTCCAGATTTATTTCGGGGTCCTTAACGGTTTGGAGGGCGGCAATGACAGTTTCTTTGGTTAACATAGGGTGTTTAGTCGGCCGCGTAGCCGCGACGTTCAATTTCTTGAGCCAATTCTTTTCCACCAGTTAGGCTGATTTTACCGGATTTCATAATATGCACGGCGTCGGGTTCGACGTATTCCAGAATACGGTTATAGTGAGTGATGAGCAAGATGCCGGTCTGGGGGCTCCGGAAACGGTTGATGCCCGCCGCCACAACTTTGAGCGCGTCAACATCCAGTCCCGAATCGGTTTCGTCTAAAATGGCATAGCGGGGGCGTAGTAAAACTAGCTGTAAAACTTCTAAACGTTTTTTTTCGCCACCCGAGAATCCGGCGTTAAGCGGCCGGCTGGCAAAGGATCGTTCAATTTGCAATTCTTGCAAAGCGGCGAGCAATTCCGTTTGAAACTCAAGCGGGTTAAGTGGTTTGCCCCGTGCTTTACCCACGGCCAGGCGCAAGAAACTCCCGACGCTCACCCCGGCAATTTCGGGCGGATGCTGCGGAGACAAAAATAATCCGGCGGCGGCTTTTTTATCGGGGCTTAGGTAAGTAATATCTGTTCCATCAAGTTTGACTGTTCCGGCCGTGATCTGGTATTTAGGGTGCCCCATGAGCGCGTTGGCAAGCGTGGATTTCCCAGAACCGTTCGGGCCCATAATGGCGTGGACTGTCCCTGGATTAATAGTCAAAGTTACTCCGGAAATAATTTCTTTGGCGGGAATGGACACTTTTAAATTGGTGAGCTGTAAAGACATACTTTATGTGGCTAGCGCATTTTTAATCGCCGCGAGCGCGAGCCCCACGCAACGTTGGCGGCTGGGGTTAAGGTTGGCGAGCCCCAGCAGATTTAAGATAGTATCGGTGGAGAGGTTTTTAATTTCCCCGGCTGATTTTTGTTTGCATTGTTCGGTCGCCACCGAGGCCCCAGCCTGTGATAAGGCGCAACCGTCTCCTTGCCAGCCGATATCGGCCACCTGGCCACCAGGAGATGATTGTATAAAAATCTCCACTGTTTCGCCGCACAAGGGATTATGTTCCGTCTGCATCGCGTTAAAGTTATCCAAACGAGTCTTGTTCAAGGGGTGGCGATAGAGGTCAAGCAGAGCCTCGTGGTAGAGTTTTTCCATAGCATCTTAAGGTGTCATTGCGAGGAGGGAGCCTCACGGCGACTGACGTGGCAATCCCCCTGCTGAAAGAATTCTTCTTAAAGTCAACTGGGTTCTGTAAACGAGGGGATTGCTTCGTCGTTCTTCCCGACTTGGTCGGGACTCACTCCTCGCAATGACAAGGTAAATTATCCAAGTATTCTTTTTACGTTCCCCAGTCCTTCAATCAACCTATCTACGTCTTCAGGCCTATTATAAACTCCAAACGACGCCCGCGCCGTACCGGGAATATCTAAATATTTCATTAGGGGTTTGGCGCAATGGTGCCCGGCACGCACCGCGATATTAAAGCGATTTAAAATTTCGGCCGTGTCGTGCGGATGCACGCCTTGGAGCAAAAACGAAACAATCGCCCCGCGCGGCGCGCCGGAGGGTGGGCCGATAAGCGCGGCGTATTCGGGTAATTGTTCGATAGTATAGCGCAGCAAAGATTGTTCGTGCTCATGAATAGCCGACAATCCGATTTTTTGGATAAAATCAACGGCGGCACCAAGCCCGATCGCGCCGGCAATATTTTGCGTGCCGGCTTCAAATTTGTGCGGCAGCTCGGCCCAGCTGGCTGTGAGATAGTTTACGTCTTCAATCATTTCGCCGCCAAACAAGAACGGTTCGGTTTGTTCCAGTAATTGTTTTTTTCCGTACAAAATGCCAATACCAGTTGGCCCATACATTTTGTGACCTGAAAATACCAGCCAGTCGTAATCTAAGGTGCGTACATCAATAGGGGAGTGGGCAATCAATTGCGAAGCATCCACAATTACCTGCGCGCCGTTACTTTTGGCCAGCGCAATAATTTCGTCCAACGGCGCAATGGTGCCGATGGCGTTGGACACTGCCGTGCAGCTCACTAGCCGGGTTTGTTCATCAATTTTATCGGCAGCGGTGGCCATATCCAGTTGGCCGTCTTTGTTTAGCTCAATAAAACGTAGTTCGCAGCCGGTGCGATTGGATAGTTGTTGCCAGGGGATCAGGTTGGCGTGGTGCTCGAGACGGGTGAGCACAATATTGTGATCAGCGGTAACGGCCAGGCTGCGCGCCAACAAATTCAGCCCGTAGGTGGCCCCGGGCGTGAAAATAACTTCTTCTGGCGCGGCGTTTAGGAAGGCAGCTATTTTTTGCCGGGCGGCAGTGTAGGCGGTGGTGGCTTGTTCGCTTAAAGCATATAACCCGCGTTCGGTGTTGGCACGGTAGGTGGTGTAATACTCGCTCATGGCTTCAAGCACGCTATGGGGCGTTTGGGTAGTGGCGGCATTATCAAGATAGACCAGGTTGGGGTGGTGTTCAAAGATAGGGAAATATTTTTTTACGCTTGCGTCGAGCATAGGTAGTTATGTCTCCGGTTTATTCTTCGAGCAGCCAGGAAACTATTAAAAAGTTACCGTTTCCAGGCCCATGATTCCGGCAATGTAGCGCACGTGGGGGTATGCAAGGCCAAGCACGATAAACAACGAACAGACAAATAGTCCAATAATTCGCGGCGCGCCACTGGCTGTTTTTATTAATCTACGGCCTAAAGCGGGCTTTTGATATTCTTCAGCGCGGGGTTGGTAAGATGGGTATATTGCTGCGTGGTACGGATATTAGCATGCCCCAGCAGTTCTTGCACGTACCGCACATCGGTGCCGTTTTCGAGCAGGTGGGTGGCGAAGGAATGGCGGAGCGAATGGAACGTGGCGGGTTTAGTAATGCCAGCTTTCGCCAGGCTTAAGCGAAACATTTTTTGCAGCGAGGTGGTGGTGAGCGGGCCGCCACGGTTAGACGCAAAGACCAGTTCAGCAGGCTCTGAATTACAAAACCCCCTACTGCAATTTTTTAAACCAAAGCAAAAACACTTCACCACCCTGGTGAATTTTTTAAATTAGACAAATTGTCACCCCATGGAAACGTCTTTTTTGAAAAAGTGTTCTTTGTTTGCTAACTCAGAACAAACGAAGTAAGCGCGTGGATGTAGTTCGCCAGGTAGCCATTAATGGATCGAGGCAGACTGGTCACGAGGCCATGAAACAGTTTCAGATTACGGAAGTCGAACTCAACCTGAAATCGTCCTTTGTATAACTGTTCCTGCCATGGCGTCATCAGTTTTTTCATCGTTTTATACGGTCGGATCAGCACCCACCGCTTACCGTCGATGTTCATAGCTCGCTCCAGTTCTTTCGACACATACCCAGCATCAGCTACAATGATGCCGTAGATATCCTGGTTAATCTTCCGAAAAATATCCCGATCATTGGCCGTAGCGCTGGTAAAGCGTAGGGCCAGGAGTCGTCCGTCGGCATCTCTGGTTATGGTCATTTTTAAGCCAAAATACCAGCCTTTTGAACTTCGGCCCAACGTGGCGAGATTGGCCATGGTCTTGTGTTTATCGGCATTCTTTTTGAGACACACCGGGATATCCGTGGCGTCAGTGTACTTCACCAGGTGTTGGTGTTTTTTACCCAGACGCATAATGAGAAGCAGGATTTTCATGGCCAGATGGGCCGCCTCATTCATGGCAACCACCAAGGTTTTGTAGCAACAGCGCAGCTCTGTTTTAAAATCATCATACACCGACTTCTTAGTTGCCCGGGTACTGGTATGTTGGTACACTGCTAAGGTAAGCGCATCAATCCGAGAAATCTTTCTCGGTCGACCACTGGTGGACGTTTCCAAGGTCACCAGATGATAGCGCCTGACTAATTGGGTGACAACTGTCTGTATTCCAGTGAATACCGGTGAATGGGTATCCATGCGACACAGCAGTTAACTAAAAGACACTCCCTTTGGGAGTGTCTTTTAGTATACCAAATGTGGCTTAGATTTGCTTTAAAATGGAGTTTCGTAATTTAGAGCTACCAAGAGCATTTACCGGAATGGCTAAAGGCCAGGAAGAATAAAAAGAAGCGGGGCGAAATAGTCGGTAATATCTGTTTTATCGCTGGCGTACATCCTAAGTCAGTATCCCGCTC
>JAHFHZ010000005.1 GCA_023246715.1 Candidatus Magasanikiibacteriota bacterium
TAGGATAGTGGTTTATTTAGTAAACTCGCCATCCTACCAGAAAATTACCAAAAATACGATGTGTTCGGTTTTATCTTTTAAATCTGTAAAAAGTGTTCGCTTTTATCTTTTTGGTAACAGTAGTGGAGAAATCGCTTGACTTAGTTGGTCAAGGGATTCCTCGACTCGGCTAAGGCCTCGCTCGGAATGACAGTAAAGCGAGTTTCGTAATTCAAAGCTATTTAGGCCTACTATTTTCCAAATAAACTCCCCCAAAATGAATTTAAACCGCGGTAAAGTGTGCTGCCAATATTTTGTCCGACTGCATAGACTACACTGGAAACCGTAGTGCCAACTTTAAAAACTACTGACTTAACGGCGGTGCTTCCTCTGGAAACCCTCGTTTTTACTAGGATACCTGTTTTTTGTAAGCTCCTAATCAAATTTTCTACAGCAGTGCTGGGGGCAACAGGTAACTGTGGTAGATTAACTATATTGGTAACCGCTGCTGCTGGCGGTCTGACTATAACCAACGATGCTGGTGCGGTGGTTCGATCAATTGCTGTTTTTGGTAGAATCTTGGATAAACTAACCGGTGCAGTAATCGGAGCTGGCAGCGCGGACTCAAAGTTAGGTAAATTGACTACCAGTGGCGCCGGGGGAGGCTCTGGTGGTAAAATTACAACGATTGGCACTGGTGTTGAAATCTGGTCGATTGCTGGTAGTGGGGCTGGTACTAAACCGGTGCTAACAGATGGTGTATAATGATTGGTCGTGGGAGCTTTGCAGTCCGTAGGACAAGATGTTCGGTCTTCAAAAGAATCACAGAAACCATCGTTATTACATTGAATGATAGCCACCGACATTCGAGCGGTATCGGCCAAAACTTGATTGGGGAAATATGTTATGGCTATGGTTATCACTAGGACCACAGACCACTGTCTTTTATACTCTTTACTCATAAACTTAAAACACTTTACCAACTAGACGCGCCCGGCCAATCGGACCATAGGTCCGCGAATCAGTGCTGTGCGGGCGATTATCGCCTAATACGAAATACTGTTCGGCCTCAAGTATAAAAGCCACGCTGGAAGTGGCTCCGAGCACATAGGTACGCACGTCATCGGCGAGGTAGGCCCGCTCATTAATCCGCCTATCTTGGCCGGTCGCATCACGCTCGTAAACCAATCCGCCTTTAACCACGATAGTTTGACCAGGGACGCCCAGCACACGTTTGATAATTAGTTTACCGCGTTCAGGGTCCACTAGTTGTATTTTTTCAAAACGACGCGGTGGACGAAAAAGATAGATAAATTTATTGACAAAAAATAGTTGCTCATCTTTGTAGGTTGGCTCCATAGATCGCCCATTGACGCGAGCCGGACTAACTACAAAAAAATTAATCAAAGTAATACCTATAAAAAATAAGGCCAACGTACCGCCTACTTTGACTATCAGTCGACGTAAAATAATGAGTCGATTAGGTATAGCTCTGGTTAGGATAGACTTCGGATGATGACGAGTGGGATGCACAAGAAGTTAAAATATAGTATAATTAATTATACTATAAATACACGTACTATACTATGGACACTAATAATTTCTTTGGTGGTTTGCGGGCGTTGGTGTCCACAGCGCGGTTATCACTGGACAGCCTCTTGATTAATCAAGGTATGATCGGTTTTTTTGGTGGAATTGTACTAACGATTTTGGTTACTTTGTTTGTCATCACCAAAGACCCACAACACATCCCTCTCATTCTGCGTTTATCTACGGCGGAAAGTTTTCAGCGCATCACTACCCAAAATAAAAAAGGAAGCTATGAACTGGCTTTTGTGAATTTTATTAAAATATATTCCCGCGTACGCTGGCTGTCTCTGCTGGCTTTTACTGCTTTCTGTGTCATGATTACGGCCATTGCTCTGAGTAAATAATTTAGTTACTATGTACAGACCTCCCTTGAATTGTTAGGCTAACAGGTGGGGCACCCACCTAAGTTTATTTAATAAATTTTATATAGTTAATATGATTACAAATAATCCAACTATACTGTATGTTGAAGATGATCCCTTGCTGTCCGAAGCTCTAACTGACAAATTTACGCGGGATGGTTTTACTATCCTGACTGCTAAAAATGGAGAGGAGGGTCTAGCCACAGCAGTGGCCCAACATCCAGCTTTAATACTGTCCGATATTATCATGCCAAAAATGCATGGCTTGGAAATGTTAAAACAATTACGTGCCGATCCTTGGGGGGCGAGCGTGCCGGTATTTATACTTTCTAATTTAAGTGCTTCACCAGATATTGCCGAAGCAAAAAAATATGGTGTCGTAGAGTTCATTATTAAAGCCGATTTTACGTTAAATGAAATCGTCGCTAAAGTTTCCAGGTTACTTGTTGCCTCCTAGCATGTCGATTCAAACTAAAAAAATAAAGTTCAGACCGCCAGAAAAGGCAAATATAGAAGTTAAAATTGAAGATTTGATCCAATGCTTTCCCGAAGGGGTCGTAGTATTTAACGCTGCTCGCCAGGTTAGTTTTGTGAATACAACCATTACTGCCATGACCGGACTTTCCAGTGCCGGCTTCGATTTATCCGCATTCCGGCGTTTGTTCCATCATGAAAATTTAACTAATCTGGCAATTCGCCAGGTATTTTCTGGTAAAAAGTTTTTGCATATTCTGGAAATAAAATTAACCAGATTCTGGTATGAACTTTTTTTGCTACCACTACACCACGATACAACTACCAGCGGAGCCATACTCATGCTACGCGATATAACTAGAGAAAAAGAAATTGACAAAACAAAAACAGAATTTGTCTCGTTGGCTTCGCACCAACTACGCACGCCTCTTTCTATCATGAAGTGGTATGGAGATATGCTGCTCTCCGATGACGTCGGCCGACTGAACGCTAAACAACAGCGCTATCTACGCGCCGTATATGAGAGTAATCAGCATATGGTGGATTTAGTCAATGCACTCCTTAATGTTTCACGCATTGAAATGGGGACTTTTACGGTAGAAGCAACCATGACAAATGTCCCAGCACTGGCGCGGGACGTCATCAACGGCCTAACGCCACAAATTAGCAGTAAAAAATTAAAAATCAAAACATACTTTAATCCGGCCCAGCTTGCGCTGAGTGTCGATCAACAATTACTCAGGATTATTTTTCAAAATATTATTTCTAATAGTATCAAGTATTCCTCTGCCGGAACAAGTATCCACATCACACTCCAAAAAAATAGCAGTGATCTGCTTTTTACGGTAACGGATCAGGGTTGCGGTATTCCCCCTGAGCAGCAAGAGAAGGTATTTACAAAATTGTTTCGTGCTGACAACGCCCCATCGGCCTCTCCTGAAGGCACGGGCCTCGGCCTTTATATTGTTAAATCCATTCTCGATACCGTCGCTGGAAAGATTCGGTTTGAATCAAAATTCAATTCTGGTACAACTTTTTTTGTGACGTTGCCCCTCACCGGAATGAAAAGTAGTCCTGGACTACAGACTTTGATTCCGACTAAAATTTAATTGTCGACCAGTTAATTTTTCATAACGCGCCACCAGTAGAGCCATAATTTTCGCCGGATCTTGTTTGATATTGATAATCCGACCGGTTTTGGCATCTATATCTAAATCAGGAATATTGAGCGCTAGCGCTAGTGCTTCATCCCCGCTATGCAAGCGCATCTGCGCAATAATATTGCTTAACATTTCATAATAAATTGTCTCCGGCTGTGGCTTGTCGCTATAGTCAAATACCGCTTGGTGGCGTGAATTCCTTCGCATCAACAGATACAACAGGCTCCAGATCACGACCAGAGTCAGGACAAAAATCAGGGCATAAAAAAGTAAGTCGCTCCTAAAAACCCCCCCAATTTTTGGTTCCACTTGAAAGGGAAATTTTGAGACGGCCGGCTGTTTTTGATCAGGATAGCGCAGACTGGTTACAGCTGTATATACTCCGGGTTTGAGAACAAAAGGCAGTTGAATTCTTTTTACAAAGCTAGCGGTCGTATCGACGGCAAGCGTCTCTCTTTCTGAATGAACTCTGGTATTGGTGTTATCGAAAATACTATAGTCCATAGCTACATCTACCCGCTGGAGTGAGCCAAAATTAACTAATTTTATCGACAACGGCAAAAATTCTCCCGGGGCGAATTTACTGCCACTGCTTTCGGAGGCACTACTAAACTCAGTCGCAATATCGGTTTGGGCAAATACTACTGACACCGCGCCGACGGTGAGGAGTAGCAGCAGACAGCCAAATATTATAATTTGGTGAGCAACGTACTTCATAGTAATTTTTTAGGCTCCCCTTCTGGCGACTTCTTAGCTGATGGTATGTTTTGTGGTTCCGAGCTTATATTTTCAAACTGATTAATTTTGGCGATCTTGACTCGTCGTCGGTAACGATACAACTTATAAAATAACCCGGCCAGCAACCCCGCTATAAATACTAACAATAACAGTAGTCGTATATTTTTTGACTGGGCCTGGGCACCAAAAATTTGACTGGAGACATCAAAGAGTGCTAACGCACGAGTAGGTGTGTCTGGCTCGGTCGTCGTTATCGAACTAAGGGTAGGGTTGCTATTGCGGGCAGACACCGTGGTGTTTGATCCGGTAGGTGTGATTAAAGCTGCCGGTGGTACGGGCACGCTAAAAATAGCGAATTTAGTCAGGTGATTCACCGTAAAAATAACTTTGTTACTGGCAAATGTCGCTCCTGGTATTGGTATCCACTGTTGGGTAGTTTCGTCCAGCCAATAGACTCCCAAATTAGTCAGACCAGCGAGATTGGCGGGCAAGGGCAAGGTGATCGTTAGTGGAAAATTAAACGAATGTACAGTCTGACCATTACTGTCGACAGCAGTGATATTAAAAAATGCGCCATTAATCAAGGTGCTTCCGAACAAAATAGCTGGGGAGTCGACACTCGTTACTGGTTGTTCATCAATATTAAAAGTAGTCTGACTCACTAGTGTGTTTGGTGGTATTTCCAAGACAATCGTACCTACAGTCGTCTGCTCAGATAAAATACCCGGTTCGTTGGGCGCGATGGTGAACGGTACCTTGAAACTATCGACATGTTGTCCTGCCGGAGCAGTCGGAAGGGATATGCTACCGCCGCTGCCCACCGTAGCACCAGTATTTGCCGCAGGCGTCGTTACCACCGTGCGCGCCGCTACCGGACGCCAATCTGTATGAACAGCGCAGTTAGCGCAATCAAATTTTATCCGTCCGGCCGTGCTACTGGTGATTCCAGTCGTGCCGACAAATCTACCCGAAGCATCAATCGTTACACCCGCCAGCGGTAGCCATCCTTTGTGGCTTGACCAGGCATAGCCGCCCAGTTGCCCCGAACTATTATTCGTCACACCGCCCCCGGCAGGCGAAAAATTAATCCATCCCCAACCTTGACTCCAGACATAACCAGTGACCACCGTGTCCGTGATAGTTAATCCGCCAGTATCGGGTTTAAAATTTATCCAACCAAGATTTTCACCCCAAGCATATCTGAAGGGTGCCTTAATAGTGCCATTGGTTTCAGAAGCAAAAACGGGGCGAACAAAGCAGGCGAGCGCGGAAAAAAATAAAATTGTTGCCAGCTTTTTCATACAAACCTATGGTTGAGGGGTGAGCGCGCTGGGGGATTGGGGTTGTTCCACGGGGCCGACATTAACGATGATATCGCGTGACGGGCTGTAGAGTACCGCTTGGACACTGCCGCGAAAAATTAATAACTTATCGCCATTGACAGCATGTTGAAAAAATAACTGCTCTTTGGCCAACGCTGGCGCATCGAGCACCGTGGCGACCACGGGAGCGGCGCCCTCCGGAATCAGGAAATGCCGACCAACGCGCTTAAGCAGCGTGGTCATTTCGTCATTCTTCACTTGGTTTGCGACCGATTCAGGCGCAGGTTTTTGTGGTTGGGGAGAGTCAAGCTTCCAGCCTATGAATAGCAAGATCACGATACTCAGCGTGGCAATGGCACTGATCGGAAGCCAGCGTCGGCGCAGGTATAAAAATGCCGACATATGGGGCAAAGCAGGTGGCTGAGTAGGAGTCGGGGTCTTTTCGGTGGCCCCTAATCTTTTTTGAATCGGCATAGATGCTACAAATCAAAATTAACTCTCCGGTTCAGCAACGGTGCTGCTGGGGGCGATGACTGTTGACTCCCCATCAGCGCTCGCGCTACTAACCGGCTCGGTGGCTTCGGCGGCCACGGCAGGCTCAGCAGAAATAACCGGTGGAGGCGCGCTAGCAGTTGTTCCGCACTGGCCTTTGGTTTTCTGCCAGTCGCCGTTGACTATTTGTAAGCAATAGATTTCTCCGGTCGCCGCATCTTTCATCTCGAGATTATTGGTTTGTACTCGTTCAAATACTCCCAAAACGGCAGTAATTTTTTGGGCAAAAAATTCTTTAACTACGTTCAGACCCTGGTTGATTTTAGTGGTGAGATAGTCGATAGCGCTGCTTGAGGGTTCGGCGAAAACGTCAGTAAGCGCCTGAGCCGTTTCCGAAACAGGTGGTTGGTCGGACGGTGAATAATAATTATTTTTTACAAATACCAGTACTGTTCCCACTTCAGACCCGCTATAACCAGCCAATGCCTGGCCGATCACTGGCCCGGGGGCAGTGGCTTTCATGGCCACGCCCGGGATAGCCGAACTGGTGAGAAAATCCCCGGCCGTAATCGAGCCATTGCTAGTAGAAACATTAACCGGCACGCGGCCAGCCAAAGCGACTGGTACCGCTCCGACGCCCTCCTTGGGAACGTTGCCCACTAACAAGGCAGGTTTGGTGGAAATGATTCCCAAGACTTTGGGGTCATAGGCTTGGTCAGATTTTTTAACGCCAGCCGTGAGCGCGGGGTCGAAAGTTACCACATCGCCCACGGTGAGCGTGGTGTCGTTGGTCGTGTATAGCTCAGCCACGTCCGCGCCAGTATCAATAACGAGCAGATCGAGTGACGAAACGCGGATATCATGACTCTGGGTAACGGCGCTGCCGCACAGGGCATAGGTTTGTGCCGATGTTCCCGGGTCAATATCTGTTCCGTTAAATTGCAACGACCCAACCAACGTGTTGTTACTAACAGTCACTTGTACTTTGCTTTGCGCAATAACAGTTCCGGTGCAGTTTGTTTTCCGGATAGCAAAAATAAGTGTGCCGTCGGTATTGCTACCACTGACAATGAAGGTCTGGGCAGAAATATAGACATCTCCTTGCGCTGTGGTGGGGGTGATAGCCAGCGAAAGGATAGTGGTAGTGGCGGCCGTGCTAAGCGAGGTGTTTGAATCATTACCGGAATCAGTGTGCGCTCTGTCAATATCAGAGCCACGAATGCAGGTACCGTTCATGGCAATACAGCCGCCCGTGACATTAATGCCGCCGGCAAATGTTGACGTGGCCGTGGTGGAGGTGGCGGTAATATAGTTGACCGTGGGGGAAGTGGAGGCAGTGATCGCGGCGCCGTCGCCAGGCGACGACAACCAGCCTTGGTTAAAGCTAGTGACACCCGTCCCACCATTGCCCACCGTGAGCGCTGAAGCCAAAGTCAGTACCCCAGCGCTGGAAAACGACGACGTGGCCGTTGCTCCAAAGTAGGCCTTGTTAAAAACAGACAATTGGGTTGACGAAGCATTGGTAAAGGCCAAGAGCGACGGTAACGACAACGTAAGCGCCCCAGTTGAACCCGAAGCAGTAATTTGATTGGCAGTACCAGACAGCGAGGTAACCCCAGTATTGGTGATGACTCCAGTGGCCGAATTGTAGGAAATACCGGTGCCTGCCGATAGGGACGATGATGAAATTTTATTGTTAAACACCCCCCAGTTCGCCGCGGAAAGAAATCCGCTCAAACTGGCACTGGCCTGCGCCACTTGGATCGTCGTGCCACTACCCAGTACCGCGTTACTTCCGCCAGTAATGGTAAGCACCGTAGAACCAGTTTCAGTCAGGTTAGAACGTGTCGTGGTAGCGAGCGAACTGCCGCCGTTGCCGAGGAGTACACTGCCTGCCGCCAGGTTTGACCAGCCGGTGCCGCCGCGCGCTATGGATAATTGACCCGAGGTTATCTGCCCGGCATCAATCGACAGACTGCTGGTAGAAATATTGGTGAGCCGGCCATCAGCGTCAACGGTGAGAGTCACTGCCTGGGCAGCACTCCCATATGAACCGGCGCTGACGGCAGTAGCAGCCAACTCACTTGATCCAACTGAATCTACTGGCAAAGAAATAGCGCCATTCACTGTCAGGTTAGTGGCGGTGGCATTCGTAGTAATTAAATTAGTCGTAGTAGCCGTCGTAAATACCGCGGTGCTGGGAGTAGTTGCCCCGATAGGCGTGTTATTAATAGTGCCTCCGTCAATTGCCAGCGCGTCGCTGACAAAAGGATTAGTCAGTGCCGTGCCATTCCATACCCCGGTAGTAATGGTACCAACGCTCGCGAGCGCCGGAGCAGCCAAGAGCGTGCTGAGGCTAGAGGTGGCATTCAGGCGGGCGTCGGCACGAGCATTGGTGAAATACAAGTTTCCGTATTCACCGACGGCGCTCGTGAGCAGAGCTAAGCTAGAAGTAGTAAAAAAATAATAATTTCCCGCCCCATCGCCGCCGAGCAACTGGCCAAAGGCCGGAATGGTTGAGTTTCCCGTACCGCCTCGGCTGATGCCAAGTACACCAGTAATACCGGTGCTTGGGGTGGTGGTAGCCACGGCACAAGTTGGATCGGTGGGCAGACAATCGGGATCAAGCGTTTCGCCTGGGCTGAATATTTTTGCGTCCACTATTCTTGGGAAAAACAAAAGAACTGCTACTATAATAAGGCAGTATCTAACGTGAGGTGGCCTAATACGTGCAATACATTTTTTCATCGTACGCTCCATTTCCTTCCTTTTTCAACAAACCTGTCTACCAGAGGTAGCTTCAAAATAGTATATCACAAATTACGTTATGGGGGTATTGGACCCATTAGATAGTACAACCCATTAGATAAATAAATCCGGGACTCTCACCAGGGAAGACATCAAACGCCATTTTAAAAGGAATTTTGTCAAGTAGCATGGCTATACTTAATATTGTTTTTAATTATATGGAAAACGCCATTCTGTCCAAATGGACCGGTTCAGTGAATACCGCCGAGCTTGTCCGCAAGCAGTTTTTGAGTGTTACGGCCAAGATGAAGCGAACAATTACGACCCTAAACGTATCTTGCGTTTCCTTTCTGCTTTGTTTGAGAGTGAATGAGATTACTTGAACCGCACCGCAAAATTATACATGCCCATCGCACAGAGTCCCCGAATGGTCGTGCCTGGCTTTTGAGGAGGCACCTTTATAACGGTTTCCCCTGAAGTAGGAAGATTTTCACGATAACCGAGACCAGGAATGGTCAAGGCCGACGAACAGTCAAACGTTCCATTCGTTTTAACCTTTAGGACAGTCGGCATATTCGCCTTGGCTTCGGTGCTGCGCGGGGAATAGCCGCCCTTCGCCGTAATGTCTATTAGTTGTGTGCCAGCTGCTATGGTCACGTTAGTTGAGGCTCCTGCGGTTGTTATTTTATTTCCGTCCCCCTTAAAAAGTAATATGCCGCCCCCAATAAATACGATCGTCAGGCCAATGGAAAGAATAAGAGTTTTGGTTTTCATATGCGAATGAGTATATATCGTAGATATAAAATTTAGTATTTCTGCTAATTTTTATTTATAATTAGCCAAAACAATACTATCAATGTGTACCTGTCATTTCGAGCGAAGCGTAGTCGAGAAATCCCTTAGCGTTGGTTTACCAACTAACACCAAGGGATTCCTCCACTCGTGCGAACTCGGTCGGAATGACAATGAGGAGAAACCCTAAATGAATTCTATGTATGATTAGTATAGCACATTAAAAGTTAAACACCGGCGGAATCAAGCCAATCGCTACCAAGCTATTGATGATATTAAAAATCGCAAACAAAATCACGATCAGCCCGGCGCTTTTGAAGAATATTCCGGCTTTCGCGCTATTCTGAATGCTGAACGAACTAAAACTAATCAAGGCCAAAACCGGCAAAGTGCCGAGCGCAAAGATAAACATGGTCAACGCGCCTTTCAAAAAACTGCCGGTCGATAAGGTATAAATCTGCATGGATTGGGTAAAGCCGCAGGGAAAAAAGAAGGTGGCAATGCCGATCAATGCGGGGGTCAGCGTGTGGTTAAGTTTGGTGACCGTAAACGCTTGGCGCGAAATGAATTTCGGCATGGCTGGTTGCAGGTGTTTGGTGAAGTTAAAAATATCTAAGAGGTTAATCCCGAGGAGTAGCATGGAGAGGCCAATAATAATGCCGAGCACAAACGTACCGACTGCTCCGAGTTGAAACGCAGCTCCGAGCGTGCCGATCACGCCCCCCAGAATAAAAAACGATGCTAAACGCCCGCCGTGAAACAAAAGTTGCGGACGGACTTTGTCGCCCTCTTTGGCAAACGTGGCGGACATAGAAAGCACGATCCCACCCACCACGGCCATGCACGTTGACAACGAAGCGATAACGCCAATCACAAAGGCCGTACCATAGGTAACGCTTCCGGCATTCACCAAGTTCACAATCCCCAGCTTTTGGAGCAAGATAAACAAAAAAGCAAAACCAAGAGCAACTGGAATGGCAATGGTAAATTCTTTCCAGTTAATCTGTTTCTTTTCCGGCTCCGTAGAAAGGGAATGCTCCGACAGCAAACCGCTTAATTCTGCGGCAATTTCTGCTAATGGTTTATCACCAAAATCCCCGCATATTTCTACCGTTCGAGCGTGCAAGCTCGACTTAGCGGATGCTACGCCGGGGTGGTCAACCAATTCAGTTTCGGTCAGGATGACGCACGAGTTGCAATGCATGCCGTGAACGTGAAGGGTGTATATTTTTTGATTTGTATTCATAATTTTTTGGTTTTAAGCCGTAGGGAATTAGACACAACCGAGACGCTCGAAAACGCCATCGCTAGCCCAGCGAACACGGGATTCAACAGCCAGCCAAAGATTGGATAAAATACTCCGGCCGCCAGGGGAATGCCGACAATATTATAGATAAAGGCCCAGAATAAATTCTGTTTGATTCCTCGCATGGTCATCTTGGAGAGCTTGATCGCTTTAATGAGTTTAGAAATATCCCCGCGCAGGAGCGTAATACCAGCGGATTCGATCGCCACATCCGTACCGGTCGCCATCGCAATCCCAACATCAGCCTGGGCCAACGCCGGTGCGTCATTCACGCCGTCACCCGCCATCGCGACAATTTTGCCTTGTTTTTGTAGTTCTTTAATCTTTTTCAGTTTATCTGCCGGTAGTACCTCGGCCACTACTTCGTCAATACCCACTTGATCGGCAATGGCGCGGGCGGTAGTTCTGTTATCCCCGGTGAGCATGACTACGCTGATGCCAAGCCGGTGCAGCTCGGCCACAGCTTCTTTAGCTTCCGGCTTTATCGCGTCCGCGACAAACACCAGGCCCAGTATTTTTTCTTTCGTGGCCAAAATAACTGGAGTTGCACCGGCCTGAGCTTCTTCGGCAATCACCTCAGGCGCTACTGACAGACCCAAGTCTTGAATCAAGGCGGTATTACCAGCGTAATATTCGACATCATTAATAATTCCGGTAAGCCCTTTGCCTTTGATCGCCTCGAATTTTTCGACGGATACGAATGACAATTTTTTTTCGGACGCATAGGTCACGATGGCGTGAGCTATGGGGTGCTCGGATTTTTTCTCGAGCGAAGCCAGTATCGTCATGAGTTCGTCGTCTTTTTTATCGGAAAGATTTTTTATACCGATCAGTTCTGGCTTGCCTCTCGTGATGGTGCCGGTTTTATCCATTACGACGACAGTGGCTTTATGCAGTTTTTCAAGTGTTGCCGCATCTTTAATAAGAATTCCTTCTTTGGCACCTTTGCCCACGCCGACGATTATGGCGGTGGGTGTGGCGAGGCCGAGCGCACAGGGACAAGCGATAACGAGAATTCCCACAAAGGAAACCAAGCCGTATGATAGTGCTTGCGAAAATCCTAAGTAGCCCGTACCGATACTTAGCCAGGCAGCTAAAGCAACAACTGCTAGGATAAGTACTATCGGCACAAAGACGGCAGAAATTTTATCGGCGAGGGCTTGGATGGGGGCTTTACTTCCTTGTGCTTCTTGCACCATGGTAATAATTTGGGCAAGCATCGTTTCTGACCCGATTTTCGTAGCCCTGAATGTAAATGATCCGCTGGTATTGATGGTTCCGGCGACAACTGTATCGTCGGTATTCTTTTGTACCGGCATGGGTTCGCCGCTCACCATTGATTCATCGACATAGGACGACCCTTCGGTAACAATTCCGTCCACGGGAATTTTTCCAGCCGGTTTAACAATTATTAGATCATCGTGTAACACTTGAGTAACTGGGATTTCAATTTCCTGGCCACCCCGAATAACTAAGGCAGTCTTAGCTTGCAGGTTGAGGAGTTTTTCAATCGCGTCACCGGTTTTTAATTTTGACCGGGCTTCTAAATATTTGCCCAGAGTGATAAAAGTCACCACCACAATCGTCACATCATAATAGGTATGTTCGACATTAATAAACGGGCGCAGTGTTTCTTCAAACGCCGTAATAACGAAGCTGTAGATAAAAGCGGCCAGCGTGCCGATTCCGATCAGCGTATCCATATTGGCCTTGCCATAGCGGATAAACCGATAGACGCCGACGAGATATGGTTGGCCGACGACAAAGAGGGTGTAGGTCGCAAAAATGGGGAGGAGGTGATGGAAAAATTCTTTCCAAATGTAGGGAGTCGCTGGGACTAGGTTAAATTGCGCCAAAATATCTGAGGTCATGACAAAAATACTGAAAATAGTCAACGGGATGACGGACAGCACTTTGCGTCTGAAAGCAGCGAGTTCGGCTAATTTTTCTTCTTTGGATTGCTGCAATCCCAGATGGGTCGCGTGTTCATCTGGGGACATGCCCATTTCTTTCGTTGCGGGGATAGCTAAAGAATAGCCAAACGGTTCGATCTTTTTGGAAAGCTCATGCGGATTAGTTTTAGTCTCATCCCAATTCACCTTGGCGGTTTCCGTGCCATAGTTCACTTCGGCCGAAGCAACACCCGGCACTTTTTTAAAGGTTTTTTCAATCGTACCGGCGCACGAGGCGCAATGCATGCCTTTGATTCTGAAAATTTGATGAGCGTTCATACTTAATTGGAGAGATTATAAATTTTGAGCAGTTCGTCAATCGCTTTCTTTTTATTATCGATGAGCTGGTGAGCTACGCAGGTGTCGAGATGCCCAGCCAGGAGCTCGCGTTTGGCGGTTTTAAGGAGGCCAATCACGCTATCCACCTGTTGGATGATTTCGGGGCAGTAACGATCCGCTTCGACCATCTCCACGACTTTGCCAAGCGTGCCCCGCGCCTGTTTGGCGCATTTGAGGGATTTTTGTTTATTAGATTTTAATAGTTTTACCATAGAATTATAGGATTAAGTAACCTATAACCTATAGTATAGGTTATTTCAATTTTTGATGCAAATTCTGTAATGAGCCAGAAAAAGATTTTGGAAGAAGAAGTTATCCGTTCTGAACAAAAGCAGTATGATCGGCTCGAACCTTGTTCTCGAAACGAAAAAAGCCCACGGGTTAGCCACGGGTGCATGGTCGTTGTTGGTAGCCCCAACGGGAATCGAACCCGTGTTACCACATTGAAAGCGTGGTGTCCTAGCCACTAGACGATGGGGCCATTATTTGGTACTAAGCGTTCAATCGCCGCCCTACTTTTTCATTTTTTAGTTGTTGTAAATCATCAGTGCTGCCGACGTAATTCGATCAAAACCGAAATCGGTATGGGGCCGCTTAAATTGAACGGTGCTATAGTATATTTTTTTGCAAAAGAAGTCAATAGTTTGTTTAAAATAAAAAAAGACCTTTGTAAGTCTGTGTTACGTGAGGAAAGGGGGGTGGCGGAGCCGCGCGCCACGGGGTGAGGGGGGCTGCCTGCGGTGGCAGCTTAGTATAGATCGGGGTCGGTCGAGCTCCCGCCCCCAATTGGGCGGAAATTTTCCCTCAGGATCTTGATTAGCATGGCAATTTTGAACCCTTCAAAATGCACAAACTTCTCCGCCCGGAGCGGAGCGAGGAAGTGGACCGGAGTTTGATACCCCGGTCCGCGCGCCTCGAGGAAAGCTGCGCGATCCTCGGCGTTGAGCACCACCGGGATCTGCCCGGCGGTTAAACGGACCGTGATCGCGGCTGGTGTGTCCGCGCTCGGGGGCAGCGAGATCAGGTGCTGCGCTGGGGCGGTCCTGGCGGTCGGCACGGCCGGCGGTGCAACCCCTTTGCGAGCATGTGGTCGACGCGACATGGCGCCCTCCTTTTCAACTCTGTGATGTTGAGCGTGATGTCTGAAAAATAGCGTTATTTTCCAAACATCACACCCAACAATCGTTAAAGAACGACACTGAAGGCTAGCACATTTTCGGGGTTTTGTCAAGATACCCCGGTGCTCGCCAAAAATATATAATGGTCTTACTGTAGCACATTTTTGCTTGGTCAACAACGCTTTGGCTTGCTCAAAAATTGAGCTTGTTTAGATAACAAAAAGCCTGAATCGGTAATATTCAGGCTTGTTGGTTGTGTGTATGTGGGTAGGGCGATTAGACTTCGATTACCACCGGCAGGATCATGGGGCGTTTTTCGGTTTTGGTGAACAGGAACTGGCCCACGTAATCGCGGATTTTATTGCGGATGTTGTTCGTATCTGTCCACGACAGGGGGTCGGATTCCACCACCATCTTTTTCACCCGGTGCCGGAGGTCTTCGATGAGTTCTTTATGATCTTTTAGAAAGACAAAGCCGCGGGAAATAATATCTGGATTCTGGACGAGTTTGCCGCTCTTGCTGTCAACAGTGGCGATAATAACGACCATGCCGTCTTCGGCGAGTACTTGCCGGTCGCGCAGCACGACATGCTGCGAGTCCGAAATGCCAAGGCCATCCACGAACACATATTCGCTGGGGGCTTTTTTGTTGGTCATTTTCAGGCTACCTTGGGAGAGTTCGATGATTGATCCGTTATCTGGCACCAGGATTTTTTCGAGCGGGAAGCCGTTTTTGACAGCCAAGTTGCGCGCTTCTTTGAGGAAGAAGTGGTTGGCATACACCGGGATGTAATAATCCGGTTTAACTTGGCTGAGCATGTCCACGATATCGCGCCGGGTACCGTGGCCCGACACATGCACGTCCATGAGGTCGCCGTGAATAACATAATCGACCTGGCGGTAAATATTGTCTTTGAGGCGCTGCACGCTGCGTTCGTTGCCGGGGATAACCGAAGAGGAGAAAATAACCGTGTCATTTTTACGGAAGCGCAGATACTTATGTTCGCGCCGCACAATGCGATTAAGCGCCGCGTTTTCTTCGCCTTGCGCCCCGGTACAAACGACTACTATTTTATTCTCGGGGTATTTATCGGCTTCGCGTACGTCAATTTGCACGCCTTTGCCGACTTTTATATAACCAAGTTCACGGGCGATTTCGATATTCATCTTCATGCTGTAGCCTTCAAGCACTACAAATTTACCAAGTTTTTGCGCCGCTTCAAGCACCCACTTCACCCGTTCCACCATAGAAGAGAAGGTGGCCAAAATCACGCGCCCCGGAGCATTTTGTAGAATTTCTGTCAGGTTTTTATAGAGTTCTTCGTGCGTGGCATGGCGGCCTTCGCGAATGGCCCCCAGGCTTTCGAGCATGAGAACGCTCGGACGCTTCACTTTTTGGAGTTGATCGTAGTAAATATGGGTTGAACCATCGTCTTCGCGTTCCATGGTCCAATCGCCGGCATGTATGACGCTGCCCGCTGGGGTTTCGAGGATCGTTCCCATGGAATCCATGATGGAGTGTTCTACCTGGAAAAATTTTACGCGGAAAATACCAAGCTGAATGACATCGTGGATGCTCTTAACCGCAATGGTTCTGAGTCGATTGCCAGTATCTTTTTTATAATCTTCCTGGCGGTGTTTAATCATGGCGAGCGTCAGCGGCATGCCAACAATCGGAGGATTGCCCAGTTTTTCCAGCAGGATAGGAGCCGCGCCGATATGATCCAGGTGGCCGTGGCTAAAAATAACGCCGCGGATATTTTTTTCCTTGCCGATTAAGTACTTGGTGTTCGGGATCACATAATCAATACCCGGCATATCTTCTTCGGGGAACTGCACGCCCATGTCGAGGATAATAATATCGTCGCCATATTCGTAAATGGTCATGTTGCGCCCGACTTCTTCGCAACCGCCGATCGGAATAATGCGCAGGATGCCTTTGTCGTCAGTCGGCATTTCGCCGGAAGCATGTGTCGGAACAAAACGATTTGGCCGCGGCCCGCGGGCTGGAAAGCGGTTAGTGTCGGGAAAGGGTCGACGGCCTGTGCTTGGTTTGCCGGAGGCAGGCCGCGGGCTCAATTGGTGGGGGCTCTTGGGAGCTACTTTGAATTGTGGAATGGGGCTGGCGGCAACAGGGGCGGGGATTGTGCTTGGGGCAGAGGAGGGGGCGGCGCGGCGCACAAAGGGTCGGCTGGTGCCAGCGGCAGCGACCGGGCGGGGCCGACGTTCAAATGGTGTCGGGGCAGCGCGAAAACGTTTCGCTCCGCCAGGGGGAGGGGAGAAAGTTGGGGAGTTCATAATTTTAGAGTAACGAGTAGTTCAAATTAAATTAAGTTTTAAATTAAATCAGAAGTTTTAACTAGTGGTGATAAGATTAAGAATAAGAGGAAAGAAACGCGTGAGGCGTTTTAAATGGGGTGAGTTTACAAAATGGTATGGACCGATTATGTGCCGAAGAGAGGACTCGAACCTCCAAGGGGTTGCCCCCACTAGCTCCTGAAGCTAGCGTGTCTACCAGTTTCACCACTTCGGCCTAGTTTGCGCCTTAGAGTGTAGGGTAAAGCGTTGAAAAAGTCAATTATTGCCAGTGCCGTTTAGTTTTTACATACCAGTTGGTGAGTTTGCTGTAACGTTCAGAGGGCTCCGAGAGGAGTTTATCGAACGCTACCCCCTTGATTGTTTTACGACTGGCCAGGGAATAGGTTGGCTCATACAGGAAAATTGCCGGAAGTTCGTCGGCCAATAGATTCTGGAATTTAATTAATAATTGATTGCGTTCACTATCACTGCCACTGGACCGGGCTTGTTCGAGCAGTTTATCGCCAACTCGATCCGAAAATTGAGCCAGGTTTAATCCGGGGTAATTGCCTTGGGAAGAGTGCCAAAAGGCGAACAGATCAGGGTCGCCGCCCAAAATTTCACTATAGAGCAACACATCATACCGCCGGTTGCGTACTGCGTCTTTGGCCAGCTGATCGCTATCCACTTCTTCGATGGTGGTTTTGACGCCAATGGCTTCCCAGGCTTTGGCTACCAATTCGGCAATCGCTTGGTATTCCGGTGCGGCAGTAGTGGTGAGGGTTAAACTCAAAATGCGATTTTGACTGTCTTTGCGGTAAAACGCTTGAGTGGGGCTCATTTCCGCGCGCACGGCGGCAGTGATTTCGTCTTCAATTCCCTGCAGCGTGCTGGAAACTGTGCCGGGGTCGGTACTCGTGCTGCTTTTGAGTGCCGCGATTTCTTCGTCGTAGTTTTTGAGCAGTATGTTGTGCCGCAATTGGAAGTATTCTTCGGGTTCAACGCGGTTCCAGTTTTTGTCGAGTAGTTCGTTGGCGGCGGTTACATCTAAGGGGTATCTTTTTACTTCCGGGGCAAACGCGGGGCTGCCAGGCGCGATTGGGCCATCGAGGATTACGGTGGGGTTTTTAAGGGCGGTTTTGACTAGCTGGGCTTTATCAAAGCTTTTGGCCAGCGCTTGGCGCAGCGCCAAATCTTTTAAAACGGGTTGTGATTCTTGATTAAAAAAGAGGGCGACGTATTGCGAGAGCCGTAAGGAGTAAAAGTTGAATTCTCGGTTGGATAATTTTTCGGTCGCGGAGAGGGGAATAAAACTCAGTACGTCGACGTTGCCACTTTGTAATTCCGGCACCGGTTCTTCGTAGTTATCAAAAAAATTGAAGGTTAATTCGTTTAGGAACGGTTTTTTTTGATAGTAGTTGGTATTTTGCGCTAACGTATAATTTTGAATTCGCCCCGAATCATCTTTGGATAATTTCAGGAATTTCCACGGGCCGCTGCCGATGGGCTGTAAATTATATTTTGCCAAGCGTAATTGGCTGGGGGCAATGTCGCCCCAAATGTGTTCGGGAATAATGCCGAGCGTAAGCGACGCGATAAACGGCGCGAAAGGCTCTTTAAGGGTGAAACCAACGGTCAGGTCGCTGAGTTGATTCACCGTAATGCCTTGCCAAGCGCTGATCAGAGGGCTGTTGGTTTCGGGGTTTTGAACACTTTGAACGGTGAATACAACATCGCGCGCGGTCAAAGGTTCGCCGTCGCTCCAGCGTAAATCGGGCTTAAGAGTCACTTCGTACGTGAGGTGATCAGCGCTGGAAGTGACTGATTGAGCCAAATTCGACACCGGGTTGCCGGCTCCGTCGTAACGCAACAGGCCGGAATAAATCAGCGAGGTAAGATCGGTGTCAACATCGCTGCCGCCCGCAAATAACGGGTTGATATATTTGGGCTGCCCGATGAGTGCTTCTTTATATGTGCCACCGGCGGCAGGTTGTTTGACGTAGTGTTTATTGATGGCTACCGCTCCCCACAACACCGTGGTCAGGGCAATGATTCCGTTGAGCGCGACAACAATTCGGCGTTCCGGTACGCTTAAAAATTGCCAAATATACTTAATTTGCGATCAACCGGGTAGCGAGCGAGCTGAGAGTTTGGTCAGCCATTTTTTGTCCAAATCCGCGGAAGTCGGCGCCGGTTTTTTGGAACGGTTGAACAGATTGATTAACTTCACAAACAGACACGTTATTAAGAGAGTGCCATTTGAAGGCGAGAATTCGGAAGCAATATTCTAATTTGAAGCAAGTCTGCGATTGCCAACGAGTGCGGGAAGGCGCCGATGTTTTAGAACACCAAGCGAATCAAGGCGATGGCAAAAAAAGCAACGGAGAGGCCAATGGTGAAATAATGAAGTATTTTATCTACGCCGCGTTTGGTGCTATAGATGTTGCTGGAGCCACCAAAAACACCGCTTAACCCGGAGCCTTTTTGCTGAAGCAAAATGCTGATCACCAATAGCGCGGAGAGGCCGATTTCAATACTGTTGTAGATCGTTTCTTTCATAGATGGATCAAACCTTCAAAGGGTAAGAATGTAGCGTTTAGTGTACTATACTAGCCCGATATTGTCAATGCATAAAAAAATCTCTCCTGTATTTTCAAGAGAGATTTTTTGTTTTTTAGAGTCTTATTTGAGCGCGTCTTTGAGCGCTTTACCAGCTTTGAATTTGGGAACTTTTACGGCCGGGATCTGGATTTTTTGAGTCGGATTTTGTGGGTTGACGCCGGTGCGCGCCGCGCGCATTTTAACGCTGAAAGCGCCGAAACCGGTGAGGACCACTTCTTCGCCTTTTTGTAATTGCATGGTGATGACCTCAACGATGGTATTGATCATGTCTTCGCCTTCGCGTTTGGAGACATTCAATTTTTCCGCTAAAACCTGGGCTAATTCTGCTTTGTTCATAGTGTCACCCCCTTTCGAGTCGGTAGGTAGTACGACATAGGATTGATCAAGCTTAACAACAAAATTACTTGGCGGCCAGTAAAGGGAATGGAGACGGAAACTGCCTAGCGTTTAGCCAGCATAGCATTTTTTGGCTAGCTGTAGCAAAACAGTTTTCCACACCCGCGTTTAGCGGGCGTATTCTACGACGCGCGTTTCGCGGATTAACGACACGCGGATTTCACCGGGATATTTTAGTTCTTGTTCGATTTTGTGAGCGATGTCTTTGGCTAGTTGGTAAGCGGCGTAATCGTCGATTTCGTTGGGGCGGACAAAGACGCGTACTTCGCGACCAGCCTGAATGGCGTAGACTTTTTCGATGCCCGGGAAAGCGCCAGCAGTTTTTTCGAGGTCTTCGAGGCGGGTAATATATTGTTCGTAGGTGTCGCGCCGCGCGCCCACACGCGCGCCAGAAATAGCGTCGGCGGCTTTGGCGATAGACGAAAAGATGTTGTATGGTTTGTCGTCGTGGTGGGTGAGGGCCGCCTGGCAGACATCTTCATCCATGTTGAATTTTTTGAGGATCATGTAACCGATCTGCGGGTGCGAGCCTTGGGTTTCCTGATCGACGGATTTGCCAATGTCGTGGAAGAAGCCGCATTTTTTGGCTTTCGCTTGGTCTACGCCGAGTTCGGCGGCGATAAGCGCGGCCAAATAACCGACTTCGGTGGAGTGGTTCATGATGTTTTGACCGTAGCTGGTGCGGTATTTGAGACGGCCAACAATATTTACCAGCTTGGGATCGATGCCCGTGATGCCCATTTTATACAATCCTTCTTCACCGGCTTTTTTGATGTCGAGTGCCAGATCTTGTTTGGCTTTTTCCACGAATTCTTCGATGCGCGCGGGCTGAATGCGGCCATCGGCGATGAGTTTTTCCAGAGCAATTTTAGCCACCTGGCGGCGGATAGGCGAGAAACCCGAAACAATGAGCGATTCCGGAGTGTCGTCGATAATAATCTCGCAGCCGGTGAGTTTTTCGATGGTTTTAATATTACGCCCTTCTTTACCAATAATCCGGCCCTTCATTTCTTCGCTCGGCAGCGTGATAATGGTGGCCGTGGTTTCGGCCGCATGGCTGCTGGCGCAGCGCTGAATGGCGTCGGTAAGGATTTGACGGCCTTTTTCTTCAAATACTTCCAGAGATTCTTTTTCTAATTTAAGCACGCGGATCATCAGATCGTTTTTGCTGTCTTCTTCGATTTTTTGCAGCAGGATGCCTTTAGCGGCTTCGCGATCCAGGCCGGCGACTTCTTGCAGTTTCAAGGTTTGCTGCTCTTTGACCTGTTCTACTTCCTGTTTAATTTGTTTGACTCGTTCGATTTTTTCTTGCAGCTTGTTTTCTTTGTCTTGGAATTCCAGGATTTTTTGATCGAACATTACTTCGCGGCGTTCCAGGCGTTCTTGGATGGCGTGCACTTCTTGGCGCAGTTGTTTTTCTTCGCGTTTGGCTTCGTCAAGGAGTTTGACGGATTTTTCTTTGGCTTCAAGGAGCAATTCCTGTTGTTTGTTTTTGGCTTCAATCAGGATTTTTTCGGCCTTGGCTTCGATGGAGTTGGCCTCGGCCTGGGCAAGTTTTTTGCGCAGGAAGTAGCCGAGCAAGAGCCCGAGCCCACTGCCAAGCGCCACCAGCACGGCGGCGATGATGTATTTGATGGCCATACAAAATTAAAAACCACAATCGCGTTTAGAGCGAGTGCGGAACGTGTTCCTTAGATAGCCGGTTTGGAGAGGGTAACCCCCGGCAGGGTTAGCCAGAAATCAGTAACAGAAGACAACGGCGGTTAGGCCGTTTTATAGCACGTACGTTTGGGTAGGAGTGACGAAGACATTTTGAAGACGATTGAGGTGCATAACTTCTTTGGGAACGGGCCATTCTGGGCTAGGTCGGAATTGGGAATAAGGATGTTCCGCGATTCGCTACACGATTTTAATTAAAGTACGCGTAAGCGTTGAGTATAGTCTAGCATTCATCGAAAGTGGTGTCAATTTAGCGGTTTTTCAACGCTTTATCAGAATCTTGTTGATAACAGTGCTCTGATAAGGGGTTGAAGCGGGCGGCGGGCTCTACCGAACCGAAGTCCGGGAGCCCGCCGCCGCAGGGGAGTTGAGAAGAGAGGGGGGGTGCTCGGCGCCCTGGCCCGCGCCCGGGTTAGAAGCCGTAGTGCTTCTCGCCTGCGCCGGCCGCGGCGCCGCAGACCGAGTGGGTCTCGTTGTTGGAACGGTGACCCTCGCACGCCCGGTCGGCGTATGTGGCGCAGTTCGTGCCCTCTACGGTCGTCCAGATGTAGTCTGACCCGACCGGGCATGCATAGAACAGCGACGCCATGGCCTCGATGCACGAGACCATCGACCCGTCGGCCTTGGAGCAGCGGATGCCGCCGGGAGCATCCAACCGAGCGGACTTGACCGCCGGGGTGGGGGCGTCAATGCAGGCAAGGGGCGACGGTGGGGCGAAGTCGGTGCCGATCGCCGCGCTCGGCAGGGGGACGGCGTGCAGGCTGAGGCAGTTTTTTGGTGTCGTGACCTCCTCGCCTTTCTTGCAGGCGCTCTTGCAGGGCTCGGGCGGTTTTTCGACGCAGCTGTTATTCACGCTGCATACGAAGCCGTCCAGACACTGTGTCGAGTTGGCGCACTTCCCGCCCTTGCTAGACTTGCAAATCATGCCGAAGCAGGTTGAGGGTTTGGCGCAGTCGGCCGTGCTCATGCACGCGCCGCCGACGGCCTGTTTGCAGGCGTTGACCTCCCCGATGTCACAGATGAGGCCGTTTGCGCAGTCCTTGTCGGACGCGCAGATGCTGTTCTGTGGCGCGCGGCAGACCCGCGCCCCCGCCGTGCCCTCGCATTTGGGCTTGCTGGCGGGGCAGTCGCGGTCCTGGGTGCACTCTTCGTTCGGGTGCGTGTTGCGGGTGCACGCGCCCTTAATGCCGCTCATCTTACTTGGCGTGCCGGCGTTCTGCAGCGTGGTGCAGACATCGATGTCGAGGCAATCGCTGTCCACGTAGCAGGGCCCCCCGGTGATGGAGTGCCAGAGGCCGTTTTGGCATGTCACGTTCTTGTGGGCGGGGGATTCGGCCGTCGTGCACGCCACGCCCTGCACGGGCTGGCAGTACGAACGGTTGTCGTCTGCGTAGCAGCCGGCCTCGCAGTTCTCGGCCCGGTTTGGCGGGGCGCAGCGGCTCAGGGTGTTGAGGCACTCCAGCCTCCCGTTCCACCGATCTGTCGGGCACTCTCCGCAGCCGACCTGCGGCAGGGTGGTGGCCGCCACGGTGGCGGTGGCCGCGATGCCAGCGGCGCCGGGGGTGATGCCGGTGGGCGCGAGCGCCAGGAGCGCCGCGCCGATCAGGCCGATGATGCCCCGGCGCCCGGTGTGGGCGAGCGGCGGGGTCGTAGACAGTCGTTTCTTCATGGTCGTTCTCTCCTATTTGGGGTGGTTGGTCCGCCAGGTCTTGAAGCCCTCCGGGGGCATGTTCGGTTCCGCGCAGATGTCGCTCAGGCGGCTGGCCTTCTCCTGGCCCTGATTGACCTTCTTGACGAGCCCGGGGCAGCTCTCCTGGATGAGCACGAATGCGTCCTTGCACCGCGGGTGCATACCGTTTAGCTCGGGGTCCGTGTTCTGTACACTCATGACCCAGTCGGTGCAGTGCTCAACTAGCTGGGCGAACCACTCATCGGTCTGGCCCTCCTGCTCGAGATCGTATTTGAACCAGTCGAGCTCGGGGACGGCTCTCAGGTTTCCGCCCTGGAGTATCCATCCGATCCTGGTCGGCGATGGCTCGCCACGGGCATTTTTGTTTTTCACGTACTCGTCGACCGCCCCCGTCTGGTTGGTGTCCGACGACGGGTGGGGGTCTGGCACGGTGGTGGCGGTTGGCGGGCAGCCCAGCAGACTGAGCAGGATCAGACTGGCCGCCAGGGGGCGGCGGCGCAAGGGACGGGTCGTGGTCGTGTTCATGGACGTCCTCCTCTTCGAGTTTGCCGTGCCGGTTGGTGGTCCCGGCATCGGAGCAAGGCGTTTGGCGCCGCATTACTCTGATGCCGGGATTTGGCTTATTTTTGCTAAAATTTTGGTTTCTCTTCTCAACTTGTCAAAGAGCATTCCGATGGCCACTCTCGGCTCTCGAAATACAAGGAACGCTAGCACTTTTTGGCTAAGCTGTCAAGGGGGGTGAGGGGTACTGTACATCCTGGCGACCTGCATTTATAACGTTGACGCGCCGTTGGTAGTAGGATATAGTGATGTGAAGTTTAACCCACAATTTAACTAAGTTTTCCAATGAACGTCTCTGAACTGGCCCGCCAATTACGCATTCATCCACAGAAGCTGCTGCAAGTACTGCCCGAGTTTGGTTTTGATATTGGCGCGCGCGCCGTAAAAATAGATGATCGTGTGGCCACGCAGATTCAGCGCGAATGGCGGCGGATTAAATTTGTGTTGGAAGATCGCGAACGCAAGGAAAAAGAAAAACAGAAAGAACTAGAAAAAGAACAACGGCGCGAAAGCGGCGCGACCGTTTCGATTCCGGGCGTGGTGAGCGTGCGCGACTTTGCCGATAAATTACAAATGCCCGTGAATAAAGTGATTATTGAACTGATGAAAAACGGCGTATTGGCCACGCAGAACGAAAATATTGATCATGATACGGCGGTGTTGTTGGCCGAAGAAATGGGGTTTAAAGTTTTAGCCGAAGACAAAACGAACGAAGTTGCCGAAGAAGTAAATGCCCACGTAGAACATTTGGCAGCAGCGCTCGGAGCCGAAGCAACCACTCCCCGCGCGCCCGTAATTGTGGTCATGGGTCATGTTGACCACGGTAAAACTACTTTGTTGGATTCAGTGCGCAGCGCCAACGTGGCGGCCAAAGAAGCCGGTGGTATCACCCAACATATTGGGGCCTACCAAGTAGAATGGACCGACCCTAAAACTAAAGTGGTGCGGCCAATTACGTTTATCGATACCCCGGGCCACGAAGCGTTTACGGTAATGCGCAGCCGTGGCGCCAAAGTGGCCGACATCGCTATTTTGGTGGTGGCCGCCGACGACGGCATTAAGCCCCAGACGGTGGAAGCGATTAACATTATTAAAGCGGCCAAGCTGCCCTTTGTGGTGGCGATTAATAAAATAGATAAACCTGGTGCCGACCCTGAACGCGTGCGTAGTTCGCTTTCGCAATATAATATTATTTCCGAAGCGTGGGGCGGTGACACGGTGATGGTGGAAATTTCGGCCAAACAAAATTTACATATTGACGTGCTGCTGGATTCGCTTTTGTTGGTGGCCGACGTGCAGCAAGATTCGATCAAGGCTAATCCTAAGCGCGCCGCGGCGGGCACGGTGATTGAAGCGCGTGTAGATAAGAACGAAGGCGCGGTGGTGACAATTTTGGTGCAAACTGGCACGCTCCGGCTGAATGATCCGTTGGTGGTGAACGGCGAACTGTATGGCAGGGCGCGCGCCCTGCGTAATTACCGGGGTGAACAATTAACCGAAGCCGGCCCCAGTACTCCCGTGCGTATTTTGGGTTTTAAGATTGCCCCGAAAGTCGGCGATATTTTGGATGTTGGCCAGGCGGGTAACGCCACGCCGGTGAATTTGAAAAACAAACGTTCACAACAGACCGGCGCTGAACAGCAATTGGTTGCCCCAGCAGGTGAATCCGAAGAAGACGCCAAGAAAATTTTGAACGTGATTATTAAAGCCGACACGCTTGGGTCGCTGGAAGCGGTGATCGGGTCGCTGGAAAAAATTAAAAATGATCTGGCGGCGGTGAAGGTAGTGGGCAAGGGGCTCGGCAACATTATGGCCGACGATGTGACGCTGGCTCACACAACCGGCGCGATTATTTTTGGTTTTAGCGTTACCACTACGCCGATTGCCCAAGACATGTTGCAAAGTACAGGCGCCGTCTTTCGCCCGCATAAAATTATTTACGACTTACTCGATGAAGTGAAAGATGATTTGGAAAAAATGCTCAATCCAGAGCTGATCACCACCGAGCTGGGCACGCTAAAAATCCTTGCTGTTTTCCGCACCGAGAAAAATTTTATGGTGGTCGGCGGCCGGGTGGAATCGGGCAAGTTACAAAAAGAGTGCAAAGTTCGGGTGCGCCGAGGCGGTGAAATTATTGGCCTGGGCAAGCTGCCGCAACTGCAAAGCGGCAAACAAAGCATGAATGAAATTCCGTCGGGCAGCGAATGCGGTGTGCAATTTGACGGTAAATTAAAACTAGAAGTGAATGACGTGCTGGAGGCATACAAAGAAGAAAAGAAAGTGCGTAAATTAGTTTTGGCATAATTTTTATCTATGATGGAACATATTTTTACCGACGCTAATTTTGATCAAGAGGTTTTACAATCCGACAAGCCGGTGTTTGTTGATTTTTGGGCGCCGTGGTGCGGCCCCTGCCAGCAGATGGGGCCGATCGTGGCAACGCTGGCCCAGGAATACGAGGGCAAAAATATCAAAATTGGAAAATGTAACGTGGACGATAATCCTAACACCGCCGGACAGTACGGTGTGTTGAGCATACCTACGTTTATGGTCTTCAAGGGGGGCCAGCAGGTTGGCCAAGCTGTTGGTGGAATGCAGAAAGAAAAATTGCAAGCCCTTATCGATGCACATCTTTAAAAAAAATTAATCGTTGCCGCGTATGACTAAGCCGCTTAAAATTTTTTTGTCGGTGCTTTTGATGGCCGTGCTGGGTGTTGTTGGATATTTTGCCTGGCAAGCCCGCTACCAGCTCTTGGCTGGTAATTATGGCGTGGCCAATTCTTCGGGTTCGACCGGCGAAATGGCTGGCGCCTCGGGAATGGCCTATGGTCGCGCAACTGGCTTGGTCGCGAAAGATATGGCTCTTGGTTACGCCAGAAGCGAAGAACCACGGAGCGCGCCGCAACCAACGCCGCCGGGTGGTGGTGGCGCCGACGAGTCGGTTGAGCGACTGGTTATTCAAACGGCCCAGGTTTCGATTTTAGTGAAAGATGTGCGCGCGGCGGCCAAAGCCGTGGCGGATTTTGCTATCGCGGCGGGTGGTTTTGTGGTGGAAAGTAATTTGTATAAAAATGATATTGCTCCCAGGGGAACCGTAGTGGTGCGCGTTCCGGCCGCTAAATTCACTTCTGGGCTTTTGGAGATGAAAGCGCTTGGCGAAGTGCAAAGTGAAAATACGAATGGCACCGATGTTACCGAAGAGTATGTTGATTTGAATGCCCGTTTGCGGAATTTGCAGGCAACCGAAAAGCAATTTTTGGCGATTTTAACCAAAGCAGAAAAAATTACGGATATCTTGGCGGTACAGCAAGAGTTAAGCCGGGTCCGCGGCGAGATTGAATCGTTCCAAGGGCGAATTAAATATTTAAAGCAAAGCGCTGATTTGTCTAGTATTACGGTCAATCTTACGACCGATCCGACTTTTCAACCGGTGGTGGAGCCGGAGCGCCCGGTTTGGAAGCCGTTGGCGACTTTGAAAGACGCGGCCCGCAGCCTGGTGGAAGCTGGAAAAATAATCGGAACGCTTTTGATCTGGGTGGTGGTGTTTATCCCGGTATGGCTGGTGGTGGCACTTGTCTTGTGGCTCGTGTACCGGTTCTTGTTTAAGCGCCGCGCTACGCCGTAATTGATTATATTTAACCTTTTCTTTAGTTGATGTATGTCCACCGCGTTTGAAAATGCCCGGCAACAGTTGGCCGCTGCCGCTCGTGTATTGAAACTTGATTCGCAATTGCATTCACAGTTGGAATATCCCGATCGGGTGATTAAAGTGGCGATCCCGCTTCGTCGTGATGATGGGCGGATTGAAGTATTTGAAGGCTTTCGCAGTCAATATAACAATGCTCGTGGCCCATACAAGGGTGGTATTCGGTATCATCCGGCGGTGAACGAAGATGAAGTTAAAGCGTTGTCGTTTTGGATGGCGATGAAATGCGCGGTAGTAGGGCTGCCACTTGGCGGTGGCAAGGGCGGTATTATTGTTGATCCGAAAAAATTATCCGTTGCGGAATTGGAACGTTTGTCGCGCGGGTATATTCGTTCGTTATATAAATATTTGGGGCCTGACCAGGATATTCCGGCGCCGGATGTGTATACGACGCCACAGGTCATGGCCTGGATGCTCGATGAATACGAAACCATAACCGGGCATCATGCGCCGGGGATGATTACCGGTAAGCCGTTGTCCCTCGGCGGTTCGGCGGGGCGCAGTTTTTCTACCGCCCAAGGGGGTGTTTATGTATTAACGGAAGCGGCCAAAAAATTGGGATTTGAACCGGCCAAAACCACGGTCGCCATTCAGGGTTTCGGTAACGCAGGAGCGCATATGGCCAAATTGCTGGCTCACTTAGGGTACATCATCGTGGCCCTCAGCGATTCGCAGGGTGGTATTTATATTCCGGCTGGTATTGATCCGTTGGAAGCGGAACGTTTGAAAAATAGCGAACAAGGGTTGGCTGGATATGCCGGATCTAAAAAAATTACTAACGAAGAATTACTGGCTTTACCGGTTGATATTTTGGTTCCGGCCGCGTTGGAAAATCAAATTACGGCGGCAAACGCAGACGCTGTTAAAGCTAAATTAATCGTGGAGTTGGCTAACGGCCCCACCACGCCCGAGGCGGACGCGGTGTTGTTTAAAAAGGGGATTGTGGTCGCTCCGGATATTTTGGCTAACGCCGGAGGCGTCACGGTATCGTATTTCGAGCAGGCGCAGAATGCCAGCAATTATTATTGGAGCGAAGCGGAAGTATTGGAGAAATTAAAAAAGATCATGGTGGAAGCGTTTGATTCGGTCTGGGAGAAAAAAGAAAAATACGCGGTTGATCTGCGGACAGCCGCGTTTGTTTTGGCGGTGGAGCGTGTGGCCGAGGCGATGAAAGCGCGAGGGAATTAAAATATTATGCCCGAACTTCCCGAAGTCGAAACCATTCGCCAAGACTTGCGTAAAAAAATAATCGGCAAAAAAATTAAGGCCGTGGAAATTATTTCTTCGACCGTGGCCCGCGGGTGCGGGCCGGCCACGGCTAGTTTTTTAAGGGGAAAATGTATTCAAGAGGTTGACCGTATCGGCAAGCTCTTGATTTTTTTATTCGCCAAAAATAATCATAGCTTGACACTGCACCTCAAAATGACCGGCCAGTTGATTTATGTTTTTAAGCAGACAATTATTGGCGGGGGACACAGCTTTGCAACTTTGAACGCCAAACTACCCGACCGACACACGCGAGTTATTTTTACCTTCCACGATGGCTCAAAATTATTTTTTAACGACCTTCGAAAATTTGGCTACATCAAACTCGTTGATCCAGCCGAAAAAGCCAAAATTATTGCTGGCTTTGGCATTGAGCCGCTTACCCCAGTGTTTACTTTAAAAGCTTTTGCTCAAGTTTTTAAAAATAAAAAGACGAATTTAAAAGCCTTGTTATTAAATCAGAAATTAATTGCCGGCGTTGGTAATATTTACGCCGATGAAATTTGCCATGCTGCCCGAATATTGCCATTCCGCCGGGCGGATTCTTTAAAGACCGCCGAAGTTAAGCGGCTGTTTCTGGCCACGCAGGCTATTCTTAAAAAAGCGATTACATATCGCGGCACTACCTTTAATAATTATGTTGATAGCGAAGGGAATGTCGGTAATTTTTCCAAACACCTTAAAGTATACGGCGCACAGAATGCCCGTTGCAAAACTTGTCGCAGCGGCCGGATTCAAAAGACTGTCGTTGCCGGGCGAGGAACGCATTTTTGCGTCGAGTGCCAAAGATGATTTTTTTAAAATTAGCCAAAAAGCACCCTGCTCCCCTTGACAGCCGGGTGTTTTTGTGCTAGAGCATGTACAAGTCAATCAGGAGGTCCCATGCGTAACCGTACTTTGATCCCCGGCCTTGCTCTCTTGGCCGCCTGCGCGCACACCCCGGTCGGTCCGGTGCCGCCGCCTGCTCTGCCCCAGCAGCCCGCGTTCCCAGCAGTGATGGCGTCTGCCCCTCTGGCGCCTGTGCCGGAGGACGCTACTCTCGCGGCTGATCTGGCGGAGATATCTGCCTCCGAGGCCGAGCCGTACAAGGCGCGGTGGGAGAAGTCAAAGGATGCCAGCGTTCGGCCCCTCGCGCCCGGCAAGTCCGTGAGTTGCCCTATTGAGGGTGGAGTGCTGGTGCTCGAAGCGGCTACGCAGTTCGCGGCCTATTGCGGCACTGGCCTGATCTACCGTTTCGGGCGGCGCTACGAGGTGGTCACTGTGGCGCTCAACCGCGGCCGCGAGGTCTACCCGTACGACATCAGGCTGCCCGCGGCGGGGATCACGATGCCCCCCAGGGCCTTCCGTTTCGGCCAGTGGCGGCACCCAGGCACAGATCAGCCGGGCGATAAGTGGACGCTGGTCGTGAATCGGCCGTAACCCGGTTTTCAACCCTCCGTTCCGGGCAGAGCGTGGCATGCTAGCCGCCCTCTGCCCGCCCAACTTCCTTAGTGTTGTATCAAGTCTGAGTATAACCCACCGGCTATTTTTTTGTTTACTTGCCAGCTCAGTTTTTTTAACCTATGCTACGGGCACTTATTATTTTGTATGGATGAATTTTTAAAAATCACTATTCGCTCCGCAGGCGAGATCGCTAAGGAATATTTTACTCAGGGGGTCAGCGCGACCACCAAGGCCAATTTGGGTGATTTGCTCACTGTCGCGGATAAAGCGGTAGAAAATTTTTTAGTCCAGAAAATTTTGGCAGAATACCCCGATCATCATATCCACAGTGAAGAGCTGGCCGAAGATATTAACCCCGGCGGAGAGTATGAATGGGTGATTGATCCGATCGACGGTACGCGCAATTTTGCGGGGGCTATTCCGTTTTGGTGCCATTTGATAGCCATTCTTAAAAATGGAGAGCCCTATCTGGCTGCCGCGTATAATCCAATTGCCGATGAATTATTTTTTGCCGAAGCAGGTAAGGGCGCATATTTAAATGGTCGCCAGATTAAGGTAAATTCCGTTGATACATTGGATTTTTCTTTTGGCCACATTGTGCGCAACACCGCCCAAGATGTCGCTGGTTTTAAACAATTGGCGCTCCGGGTTATCAACGAGACAACTGCGTGGGCTCATAATTTTGGCACCATGCTTTCGGCTTGCTATGTGGCCGCGGGGGGTGCGGATTTTTTTGCTATTAATTGCGGTTATGATCATGATTACCTTGCTCCGGCCTTGATTTGCGCCGAAGCTGGGGCACAAGTTACTGATAGCGAGGGCAACCCCTGGGTTCGTGGACGTCGCGATTTGGTAATTGCTAATCCGTTGCTTCACGCCAAGCTCTTACAATTTTTTAAATAAAAAAATTCCCCTCTGATTTGTATCTTTAAGTATATACAAACCACAGGGGAACGAAGGGTCAGAGAAGACTAGCTTTTTTGACGCCTTTGGTGGGTGGATCGGCGCGCTCGATCCTGTTCATGGCGACGGCGCTTTTTTGTGGTATCGGGAGGCGCGCGACGATTGGCGCGAGCTGAATTTTTTCGGAAGTCTATTTTTTCCGCTCTGGCAGCGTCATGCATGGCTTCTTGGCCAGCGATGGCGCCAGCCAAGAAGATAAGTGGCAGGACAAGCGGGGCCATGAGCAGGGCTGGGTGCGCAGGAAAGAGCGAAGGGTCGACGAAACTACAATACAGCAGCAGCCAGAACTCGTAGAGCACGAGCCAGGCAAAAATTAGATTGGTCATGAATTCCTCGAGTGGTTGTCTGCTTTTCTTTGTAGTCCTAAAAATGCTGATTGTCAAGATAAAAAAGACGTAGTAAGATAAGCCGGTCTGCTAGAAACCTTGTTTATATATGAAAAAATACAATCCGAAAGAAATCGAGCCTAAGCGCCAGAAGGCCTGGGAAGAAGACAAGACATTTTTGACCACGGAAAAAATGAATCAAGAGAAGTTTTTTGCTCTGGTTGAATTCCCGTATCCGTCTGGCGCTGGGCTGCACGTTGGGCACGCCCGGCCCTACACGGCCATGGATGTAATAGCGCGCAAAAAACGAATGGAAGGAAGAAATGTGTTGTTTCCGATCGGGTTTGACGCGTTTGGTTTGCCGACTGAAAATTACGCCATTAAAACCGGGCGGCCGCCCGCCGAAGTAACGGCCGAAAATATCGTCACGTTTACGCGTCAACTCAAGGCGCTTGGATTTAGTTTTGATTGGTCGCGAGCGGTGGATACGACTGATCCTAAATATTATAAATGGACACAGTGGCTTTTTTTGCAATTTTTTAAACAAGGACTGGCCTATAAAAAAAACCAGCCCATCAATTGGTGCCCGAAAGATAAAATTGGCTTGGCAAATGAAGAAGTGGTTGCCGGATGTTGCGAGCGGTGCGGTACGGCGGTGGAGAAACGCAACAAGGAACAGTGGATGTTGGCGATTACCAAATACGCTGACTCGCTTTTGGCCGGGCTCAACGAAGTAGACTATATTCCGCAGGCGCGGGCGCAACAGGAAAATTGGATTGGCCGGAGCGAAGGGGCGCTCATTCGTTTTGTCATTGCGAGGAGGGCCGGTAGCCACCGGCCCGACGAAGCAATCCCCCCGTTAACAGAATTACCCCCTACCGAACTCCAAGGGATTGCTTCACCTCGTTCCTCGGCTCGCAATGACATGAGGGAAATCGAAGTCTTCACTACCCGCCCGGATACTATTTTCGGAGCGACTTTCTTGGCCATCTCGGCCGAGCTGGCTAACAAATGGCTTGGTATTGGCTGGCAGACCAGCGCCGAGGTGCAAAAATATATCACCGATACACTGGTTGAACAAGCCGTGAATACGACGCGTGAAGAAAAAGAAAAAACTGGTATCGCGACTGGCGTTAAGGCCATTAACCCGGCGAACGGCGAAGAGATTCCGGTGTGGATTACTAATTATGTACTTGGTACTGTTGGCACTGGTGCCATCATGGCGGTACCAGCGCATGATGAACGGGATTGGGAGTTTGCCAAGAAATATAATTTGCCACTTAAAGAAGTGGTATTAAAAATAATAGGGCGGCCACTTCCTAATGCTATTCGGCGCGATGGAGCCTGCGCTGTGATAATGAAAGGTAACAAAGTCCTGGTTCTGTATACCAAAAAATTTGATTTTTTCTCTTTGCCCTCAGGGGGTTATAACCCCGGAGAAACACCCACAGAAACTATTCGTAGAGAAATTAGGGAAGAAACGGGCTATATCAATTTTAAAATTACTGATTATTTAGGAGAACTCGAAAAGAATGTATTTGCCGTGGGGCGGAATGAAAATCGATATAGACTGCATAAGGGGTACTTAGTACAGCTTCTTGATGAAGAGAAAGTCCCACTCCAACTTGATGGTTATGAAGATTATGTAAGTGAATGGGTTACGCCGGAAGAGGCTATAAAGAAGTTATCAGAGAATCCCTATAAATATGGCGATGAGGAGTTTGTAAGGCGCGCTTTGAACGAGAGCGATCGTTGTTTTACCGGGGATGGGACGGCGGTAAATTCTGATTTTTTAGATGGCCTTTCCACTCCAGAAGCCAAAGCAAAAATAATTGCCTGGCTGGAAGAAAAAGGTGTTGGCAAACGCCAGGTAAATTACAAACTGCGTGATTGGGTGTTTTCTCGGCAGCGCTACTGGGGCGAGCCGATACCGCTGGTATTCTGCGAAAACTGCCGCAATCATAAGTACAACTACGTCATTATCCACGGCTTTGGTTCCGATTCCACGCAAGGGTTTAAACCATGGCTCAAAAAAGAATTGGAAGAGGCGGGGCATAGCGTTTTTCTACCTAATTTACCGAATACTAATAACCCGAGTGTAGATGAACAAGTTGACTATATTTTAAAAAATACCCAACTGAACGAAGACACGATACTTATCGGCCATAGTTTAGGTGGTACGGTGCTGCTTAAATTATTGGAAAAAATTTCTACTCCGGTTGCCAAAGCCGTGATTGTGGATGCACCAATTGCCCCTCGATACAGCGATGGTGATCGGCCCGACGTAAACAAAAGTTGTGACTGGAATTTTGATTTCGCCAAGATTAAAAAAAATAGCCGCGAGTTTGTGGTTTTGGGCGATAAAAATTTTAGCGTGATTCCCGAAAATCAGTTGCGTGAGCTTGGCCAATTGGTAGGTTCGCCAACGCGTTTGGTGCAGCCAGAAGGGGCACATTTTAGCAGGGGTAGCACGCGTGAACCCGAAGTTTTACAAGCGGCTCTTTTTGCCGGTTGGATTCCGCTTCCCGCGGAACAGCTTCCGTTGGAGTTGCCCCAAGTTCAAAAATACGAACCAACCGACACTGGTGAATCACCGCTTGCCACAATGTCAGAGTGGGTAAAAACCACTTGCCCCAAGTGTGGCGGCGCAGCTCGGCGCGAAACCGACACCATGCCCAATTGGGCCGGGTCAAGCTGGTATTGGTTGCGTTATTGCGATCCAAAAAATGATCAAGAATTTGCCAGCCAGGGAAAACTTGTCTACTGGCTCAAGAATAAATCTGTCATTCTGAACGAAGCAGAGCGCAGTGAAGAATCCCTTAAGGCAAAACAAGGAAACGACCTTAGTGTTAAGGGATCATTCGCTAACGCTAAGGATGACAGGTGTGGGGGCGGCGTGGATTGGTACAACGGCGGCATGGAACATACGGTGCTCCACTTGTTGTATTCTCGTTTTTGGAACCAATTCTTATTCGATTGCGGATTAGTGCCGACGCGCGAGCCCTATAAAAAACGCACTTCGCACGGCATAGTCCTGGCCGAAGATGGAGAAAAAATGAGTAAAAGCCGGGGCAACGTGATTAACCCGGATGATATGGTGGACAAATACGGCGCCGATGCGCTGCGCACTTATATCATGTTCATGGGGCCGTTCGATCAGGCCGTAGCCTGGAGTACTAATGGCCTGGTGGGCGTGCGCCGGTTTTTGGATCGCGTCTGGAATTTAAAGGAACATGTCATTGCGAGGAGCTACAGCGACGAAGCAACCCCTTCGTTTAAAGAATTAATTCCTTCTGAACACGAGGGGATTGCTTCGCCTCGTTCCTCGGCTCGCAATGACAAGTTGACTACATTACTTCACCAAACCATCAAAAAAGTCACGGAAGATATTGATGGAATGAGATTTAATACGGCGATCTCGGCGCTGATGCAACTCACCAACGAAATGACTAAACAGGAGGCGGTGACTTCTGGAGACTATAAGATTTTAATTCAACTTTTGTATCCTTTCGCCCCTCATCTGGGCGAAGAAGTCTGGTCCGCATTGGGTGCGAATGTAACTATCGCCTACGAACCGTGGCCGCAATACGACCCGGCACTAGCCAAAGCAGAGGAATTCAGTTTGGTCGTACAAATAAATGGCAAAGTCCGCGATACCTTTTCCGTGTCTTCTGATACCAGCGAAGACGAAGCCAAACGCCTGGCGCTCGGGAGTGAAAAAATCCAAAAATGGCTGGAAGGCAAGGAGCCAAAAAAGATAATTTACGTGAAGAACAAACTGGTAAGCATTGTAATTTAATGCGTATGAGAATAACTAAATTTGGCCACTCGTGTCTTTTGGTTGAAGAGGTTGGAGTGCGGATTTTGATTGATCCGGGGATCTGGTCAACTTTGCCGGAGGATTTAGCCAACCTCAATGCCATTCTAATCACCCACGAACACCCCGATCACCTAGGGATTGAGCATCTGCAAAAAATTCTGCCTCAAAATCAGCAGGTCGTGATTTATACCAACAAAGGAGTGGGAAAAAAGTTAGCAGAAGCCGGGCTGCCGTTTCAGGCGCTGGAAGATTCTCAAGGCGTGGTGGTGGCGGGGGTAACGATTCATGGCTATGGTACAGACCACGGGATTATTTATCCTGGACTCCCGCATTGGGATAATACTGGGTACCTTATTGGTAACAGGCTATTCCACCCTGGAGACGCTTTTACAGTTCCGCCCGCGCCAGTAGAAGTTTTGGCATTACCAGTGTGCGCGCCGTGGAGTAAGATTGCCGAGGCGATTGATTACGCCAAAGCAGTAAAGCCAAAAATGGCTTTTCCCATCCATGACGCCATGCTCAAAATTTCTACGGGTTTTCATAAATGGCCCGAAAGTTTTTTACCGGCTGCGGGAATTGAATGGAAGGTGGTTGAGGAGGGTTCTAGTATCGAGGTTTAAAAATATGGCAGGGGAGGGGGTGTGCACAAAAATTATTCAATCGAAAAACAAAACCTTTCTGGCGTTTTGTTTTTTGTTTATGCTTGGTGCTGGTTTGGCGTCGGTGGTGTTTGATAGTTATGATTTTTCTGTTATCCAGACGGGGAAACTGGCGCTCGGCATAACTTTGGTTGTTTTATTTTTTCTGGGAACCCTTTTTTGGAACCAACCGCCCCGCCGATTTATTTTTATCACTTTGATTGGATTCCTTTTGGGAATTAGCCGGTTTTTAATTACCATTGCTGATCCGGCAGCCCCTAATGTGGTGGCGGAACATGGCAGGTTGGCTGAATACTCCGGTTGGGTACGGGCCGAACCAGACCGCCGCTTAGATAAAGCGAATTATGTGGTCCAGATTGAAAGCGTTAAGGATGCATCGGGAGAACGCCCGCTACTCGGCCGTTTATTACTTACCAACCGATTGTATCCAGAATATTTTTATGGCCAGCGTTTGCTAATTTCTTGTAAGATTGATGCTCCCTACGTGGCCCCGGACAGTAGATTTCGTTACGATATGTACCTGGCACGCCAAGGGATTTGGTCGGTGTGCAATCAGCCTCGGGTGATAACAATTTTAAACACTGATTTTGCGGGAAATTTTTTGTTTAAATACCTGTTTGCTATTAAGAGCGCCGTGCGTGGGATGATTGATCGTTTGTGGGCCGAGCCGCTGGCTAGTTTTATGGCCGGACTGTTATATGGCGATAAAAACGGATTGCCGGCCGCTGTCGCCGAAAATTTTAGCCGTACTGGCGTAACGCATATTATCGCTGTGTCGGGTTTTAATATCACCATTATCGCTACAGTTCTATTCCGATTGTTGATCACGGTTGGTTTCTACCGTCGCCAGGCATTTTGGGCGATGCTCGCCGGGATTGGGCTCTTTGTGTTATTTACCGGTGCCTCGGCTTCGGTAGTGCGGGCTGGTATTATGGGCGTGCTGGTCCTGATTGCCCAACAACTCGGCCGACCGTCGGCCATTGCCACCACCCTGGTTTTTACGGCTGCTTCCATGACCGCAGTTAACCCCTATGTGTTGGTATGGGATGCCGGTTTTCAATTATCTTTTTTGGCCACTCTGGGGCTGGTATATATTTCTCCGGTCCTTGAGATTGTCATTGCGAGGAGTCTCGATCGGCATCAAGACGACGGAGCAAACCCCTTGAGTACAGGCTCCTTTTTTAAAAAAATAAAAACCTCAATTTTTAAGGGATTGCTTCGCTACGCTCGCAATGACAGTAATAAAATAGCCCATGTACTGTATGAGAATTTTATTGCTACCCTCTCGGCTATTATTGCCACCTTGCCGCTTATTTTGTATCAGTTCGGACGATTATCGATTGTGGCCCCGTTGGTGAATGTTTTGATTTTATGGATTATTCCTTGGCTGATGTTGGCTGGTTTTATAGCTGTTTTGGCCAGCGCGATTTGGTTTCCGTTTGGCCAGATTCTGGCCGTGTTCGGCGCGGCGGGGCTCCAGTATGTTATACTAATCGTTGAGTTTTTTGGCACTCAGAGCTGGGCCGCCGTTGAGCGACAGTTGAGTGTGTGGGCGATGTTAATTTTGTATGGAATAATGATCTGGTATGTCCAAAGGAAAAATAAAAATTTTAAATTCAGAACAGGGGTATAATTTAGCCGCTAGCCGGTACGATCTTCGCGCAGGCTATTTAAATAGTTTTGAAAAGAGCCGTCTACTGCCCCTGTTAAAGGGTGTGGCTGGAAAAAAAGTGCTGGATGTTGGCGCTGGAACCGGGCGATTAAGCGGTGAGCTGTTGAAAGCCGGCGCGTGGGTAACCGCGGTAGATGTGTCGGAGCGAATGCTGTTGATTTTGAAAAATAAATTTAAAAAATCTATCGCAACTGTGATTGGCGACGCGGAACGACTGCCGTTTGCGGATGCGCAATTCGACTTCGTGGTAGCGGTCTTTTTGATTGTTCATTTGAAAGATCCGATTAGATTTTTTAATGAAGCCTACCGGGTGCTGAAGCCCGGGGGGAAATTAATCATTACTAATATTCATCAAAAAGAAGCGCCGGAAGTGCCGACTGATCAAGGGATTATTAAAATAGAATCATATTATCATCGGCCGGATAAGATTCGAGAAACGCTCGAAGAACTGGCTTTCCAGGTTAAAGAGGAAATTTTTATTATGGAAGGTGAAATACGGGTTAATCAAATTATTTTGGCTAAAAAATAACTTATGAGCCTCGAGGGAGTGCCGTCGGCCCCGCACCGGACATTTTTTACCAAATCGCGAATGATTTTGTGCGCGGTGTTATTAGTGCTGGTTGGAGGGGCTGGTTTTGTTTACTGGCACTATTGGCAAGTGAGCAGTCGCCAGTTTCGAGTTACTTTTTTAGACGTGGGCCAGGGCGACGCGAGCTTGATTCAATTTGGCAACGGCGAAAAAATGTTGGTTGATTGTGGGGCGAATAAAGTTATTCTGGCCCGACTGGGCCAAGCGCTGCCATTTTATGATCGCACGATTGATTATTTGTTGGTCACACATCCCGATTTGGATCATTATGGAGGTTGCTTGGATGTGCTTAAACGTTACCGGGTAAAAAAAATCATTACCAATGGCAAATCAAAAGAAGGGGATTCGTATTGGCAGGCCTGGGATGGCTTGCTGCGAACTGTTGTTGACGGCGGCGCGCGGCAGACAATTATTACCGGGCACGATACAGAGCGTATCGGCCAGGTAACTTTAGAATTTTTTTCACCAGATCCACGCTTAAAACTACAGGTAGCCGATGACGACAGCAATAACTATTCCATCGTGTTTCGATTGATTGATCCGACGGGAAAAAGTTATTTGTTTACTGGCGATATGGAATTGCCGCTCGAACACGCGCTCCTCGCGGCCTATTGCCCGGATTTAGTCACCTCAACGTTATTTGCGCAGAGCCGCGGTTGCATGCGTTTGGCCGCGAATGTTCTCAAAGTCGGCCACCATGGCAGTAAGAGTTCAACTGGTTGGGAGTTTATCGAAGCGGTGCGCCCGGTTACGGCGGTGGTGCAGTCGGGCAAAAATAATCGTTATGGCCACCCTTCGCCACGCGTGCTTAAAAACTTGGAGCGATCAGGGGCGCGAATTTTACGCACCGATGAGTTGGGTGATATACTATTGCCATACTAAGGCAGTTATTTGTGAAATACATTTCTATTCTTTTGAGTTTTTTTGCTTTGCTGGCGCTGCCAGTTTCGTTTGTTCGCGCTGTTGAAAATGCTGACACGGATGGTGATGGGTTATTTGATGGCCAAGAAACGCAACTGTATCATTCTGATCCCAAGAATCACGACACCGATGGCGATGGTTTTGGCGACGGGGAAGAAGTGCATAATGGCTACTCGCCACTGGTTTCCGAAAAAAAGAAGCTGGCTAAACTCGATACCGACAAAGATGGTTTGAACGACGCGGTGGAAATCGCCCTGACGACAGATTTGACCAAGTCCGATACAGATAATGACGGTTACGCGGATGGGACCGAAGTTTTTCAGGGTTATAATCCGCTGAGCGGCGACCGTGATCGAGCGGTGAAGCGCGTGGCAAAAGTTGATTTAACCACACAACAGCTACGGTATTATTTGAACGACGTGGAGGTTGGGTCGATGCCGATTTCAAGCGGCGTTCTGGCCACGCCCACCCCGACGGGTGAATTTGCGATTATGAGAAAATTGCCCGTACATCGCTATGTTGGCCCGGGGTATGATTTGCCTAATACGAAGTGGAATTTGGAATTTAAACGAAGCTTTTATTTGCATGGCGCTTATTGGCACAACCAGTTTGGCATTCGCCCAATGAGCCATGGTTGCGTGAATATTGCCACAAAAAATGCTGAAAAATTATATGCTTTTTTGGATGTTGGCGACATGGTGAGTATAGCAGGAAAAGCGCCGCGACGGGTGGCGCAGATTAAGTAGCATGCAGGATTGACAAAGGGGGGCTTTTATAGTAGAACGATCAAGCGACTCCCAGTAAGAATCGTTTGGAGACTGTCATGAAGTCTGGAAATACTCTGTCCTTGCTTGGTCCGTGGCCCTGATTCTGACTGGCTGCCTGAGCGCGGTACAGCGGGGAGAAGAGCGGCCCGTGTTGCCGCCGCTGCCCGGACATTTTCTTTCTTCATGACCCACTCCTTATTATTTGTTTATACAGCTGCCGAATACTGGGAAAATTGTAGTTGACACATTTTAGCTTTACTGGTATTCTGTGGGAAAGAGCATTAACAAATGCTCTTTCTTTTATCGCTAAACTCATTTATACTTAACTCGTATTTAAACTCACCTCATTGTATGTCGGAAATCACTAAAGCTATCCAGTCACTGTGCGATGAAAAAAATTTGTCATATCAGGCCGTCATGGACACGATCGAAATCGCTTTGGCCGCGGCCTACCGCAAAGATTTTGGTAATAAACAACAAAATATCAAGGTTAAATTTGACCCCGAAACCGGTGACATGCAGGCTTGGGACGTAAAAACCGTGGTAGAGGATATTGCGGAAGAAGCGTTAGAAAAAGCCCAGGAGGAATTGGCTGGCCGACGCCAAAAAGCCAAAGATGAGAGCCGGGAATTGACCGATGAAGATACGGCTGATTTGCCGCGTTTTAATCCTAAGACGGAATTGATGATGACGCCGGCTAAGGAATTTAAGAAAAAAGCTACCGTTGGCGAAGTGCTGGAAATACCTCTGGAGATACCGAGTGCGTTTGGCCGTATGGCCGCCCAAACGGCTAAGCAAGTAATTATCCAAAAAATTCGCGAAGCGGAACGGACGATCGTGTTTGATGATTTTAAAAATCAGGAAGGCCATATAATTACCGGCACGATTCAGCGCGCGGAGGCGCACCGAGTATTGATTGATTTGGGCAAGATTACCGGTACCATGCCGAGCGAGGAACAAATTCAAAACGAACATTACCGCCCGGGCACTCGGTTTAAATTGTACGTGGTCGCCGTGGCGATGAGCGTGCGCGGGCCGGAAATTATTTTATCCCGCGCGCACCCGGGAATGGTGCGTGAAGTTTTTCGCCAGGAAATCCCCGAGGTGAATAGTGGCGTGATTGAAATAAAGGGCGTGGCCCGCGAAGCCGGGTTCCGTTCTAAAGTAGCCGTGTTTACCACCGATCAATCGATTGATCCGATCGGCTCGTGTATTGGCCAGCGCGGTAGCCGGATTACCACGGTTATCGAAGAATTGGGTGGCGAGAAAATAGACGTGATTCAGTACAATGAAGAAGCCCGCCAGTATATTACGCATGCCTTATCACCGGCCAAAGTCTTGAAAGTGGAGCTTCGCGAAGCCGAACATATTGCCGACGTGACGGTAGCCAGCGAACAATTTTCGCTTGCCATTGGTCGGAGCGGACAGAATGTGCGGTTGGCTTCGGAGTTAACCGGTTGGAAGATTAATGTGCGCGAGAATGAAGCACCGGTGGAGGTGTCGGCCGAAGCGGCAAGTGAAACTCCGGCCGAAACTCCAATAGTGGAACCAGCCCCCGAGCCAGAAGCGGCCAGCGTTTAGCAATAATCGTCGTTACTTTCGTTTGTTTATTACCTCGTACTTATGGTGGGTCAAATCTTCCACGTTATTTTGTACCAGCCGCTCTTTAATCTGTTCATTTTTTTGTACAATATCATTCCCGGACACGATTTGGGATTGGTGATTGTGGCGGTGACCATTCTGGTGCGTTTGGCTTTGTACCCGTTGACGTCTTCGGGCATTAAAGCGCAACGGGCCTTACAGGATTTGCAGCCTAAGCTGGCGGCAATAAAGAAACAATACGCGACCGATACCCAGGCGCAGGCTCAGGCAACTTTGGAAATGTATAAGAACAACAAAGTGAGCCCATTTTCTTCCTGCCTGCCGCTTTTATTGCAGCTCCCGATTTTGATTGCTTTGTATCAGGTGTTAGCCAACGGCATTGTATCTACCGATTTGAGCGCAATTGTGTATCCGTTCATTCATAATCCCGGCACGTTGAATCCCCTGTCTTTTGGTTTGGTAAATTTAGCAAAGCCACAAATTATTTTGGCGGTATTGGCCGGAGCAGCGCAATACTTCCAGGCTAAAACGTTGATCCGCAAGAGCCCTCCGGCCACGGCCGGGATGGCTGGCAAGGATGAGAACATGATGGCGATGATGAACAAACAGATGCTGTACTTCATGCCGGTTTTAACCGTGATCATTGGCGCCAGGCTTCCGGCCGGTTTAACACTATATTGGTTTTTCAGTACCGCTTTGATGGTGTTGCAACAGCACTTGCTCGGTCTTGATTCAAAAACTTCTGGTACCACAACTCCCCCAAACGGCGTGATTGAAGGTACGATCGTGAAGTAATCTTCTTAATTTGCGGGCGATATGCTTGAGCGTGAACTCGCGACTAGCGTACGCCAGACCTTGGCGTATTTCGATTTATTTTCGATGCCACTGACCGTCGAGGAATGTTTTCGGTTTTTGTGGCAGCCCCCAGCCGTTGGTTTTGAGGCATTTCGGAATTTTTTGGTTCAACAGACAGAGCGGGGTGATACCCAGTTGTGCGAAGAACAAAGTGGCTATTATTTTTTGCCCGGACGTGCCGAGTTGGTAGAATCGCGTCGGCGTTCCACTGTGCCCAGTGAACGATTGTTTGCTGTGGGGCGACGGGCAGCCAGATTGATCGCTTGGGTTCCTTTTTTGCGAGCGATTTTTGTCTGTAATTCGGTAGGCGCCGAAACCGCCACCTCCCAAAGTGATATCGATTTTTTAATTATTGCTTCACCCCGCCGTTTATGGCTGGTGCGATTTTTTTGTAACGTAATCTTGCGTTTAGCGGGCCTGCGGACTTATGGGGCAAAAACAGCTGGCCGTGTGTGCCTGTCATTTTTTTTAGATTCAGAAAATCTAGATCTCTCCGCGTGGCGCGTGGCGTCTGACGATGTTCATTTTGCCTATTGGCTGCTACAGATGCTGCCGTTGTATGATCCAGAGGTAAACTACGGCCGATTTTTGACTGCTAACCAGTGGGCGCGAGCATTTACCCCCTATGCCGGGGGCCACCACCGCGTGCCACCAATCGCCGCTCGGAGCACTGAACCCGGAATACTTGGCCGTATTGTTAAAAAAATCGGTGAGGCTTTTTGGCGGGGCGCGTACGGCACGATGCTCGAAAATCAATTTAAGCAGGCTCAGCTATTAAAGATTCCTTTTTCGGTGCGCGAAGCGGCTCGGCGCGGTGATTGGGGAGTGGTGATCGCGTCGGGTATTCTTAAACTACACGAACGCGATACCCGCCGAGAAGTTCGCCGCCAATGGCTGAAGAAAGTAAAAAGTTTATGCGTAACGTGACCCTTGAAAGCATCACTAATTATTTAATTATCGCACTGCTTTTTTTGTTACCCTGGCAGACTCGATTGATTTATGGCCCACGTTTTTTGAACGGCGGTTTTTGGGAATATGGTACGGCCAGCTTGTATGGCACCGAAATTTTGGCGTGGATGGTTCTTGTTTTATCTTTGGCGGGGTGGTGGCATAATCGCCCTACCCGGCAATTCAGTCCTCCACGCGGTATCCAGCGGGCGGTTAGTTTGGTGTTAGTGTTTTTTTTGTACGGTAGCTTATTTTGGAGTCTGGATTCGACGAGCACCTACCAATATATTTGTCGTTTGTTGCTTGGTTTTGGCTTGCTCGTCATTATTCGTTATCAACGCATCGATACGTTCCTTTTGTACGTCGCCTTTTGGTTGGGCGGGGTGGGCCAAGGAATATTAGCGTTGGTTCAATTTTTTACGCAAATTATTCCAGCCAACAAGTGGCTCGGTTGGGCCGCGCACTCGGCGGCCGATTTGGGCGCAACGGTTATTGAAACCGGTAGCGAGCGCTGGCTGCGCGCGTACGGCAGTTTTGGTTCGCCAAATTCGCTTGGGATTTATTTGGCGATAATTTTTGTCGTCGGATTATTTTTACTGTTTCAATTTCAGAATAAAAAATATTACCCGGCGCTTTTGGCGGGGCAGTTGGTGATAGCGGCCGGGCTGCTGGTTTCTTTCTCGCGCGGGGCGTGGCTGGCGGCAGTGGTTGGTGTTTTGGGGTACGCGTGGTACGCGCGGCGGGATGCGATAAGGCAACTCGTGCCGATTGGCGCGGTGCTGCTGATTTTATGTGGTTTACTCCAGCCGTTATTTGCGGCGCGTTTTGATTTGCAAAATCGGCTCGAGGCTCGCTCGGTGGGAGAGCGGGGGGCGCAAGTTACTACCGCCTTGGTGCTGCTTAAGGATCATTTTGTTTTGGGTGTCGGCCCGGGTGCGTATACCAAGGCGTTGTTCAAACTTGATCCGCACAAGCAGGTATTTGCCTACCAGCCGGTACATAATGTGTTTTTACTTACGCTGGTAGAATTTGGGTTTTTTGGTTCCTTCCTTTTATTTGGCATGCTTGTGGTGTTGGTGCGAACGGCAGGGGGAAATAGGATTTTTTTTATATGTATCGTCACGATTGCCGTGGCCGGATTATTTGATCATTGGTTGATGAGTATGTTTACTGGCCAATTGTTGTGGCTAGTTACATTCGCTCTGGCACTGCGGCCCATAGAATTTGTTCCACATGTACGTAGTTCACGCCTAATCACACCCTGTCATTCCCGCGCCAGCGGGAATCCAGGCCATAGCACAGTACTGGATCCCCGTTTTCACGGGGATGGCAGACTAGGTATGCGCCAAGTGGGTACATGTGGATAAAGGTTGTTGAGATAGGTTGTTGAGAGGGGGTACTTGACAGGGATTTTTAATTCGTTAGAATGCCTTCATATTATCACTCAAAATAATAGAGTGATAATCTAACCTTTATTAATAAGCTTAATATATTAGGCCATATGTCTGCTATTAGACCGCTCGGCGACCGTGTATTGGTACTACCGCATAAAGAGGAGGAAGTTACCTCTTTTGGCATTGTGTTGCCCGAAACTGTAGAGAAAGAGAAACGCGCCCAAGGCACCATCGTCGCCGTTGGCAACGGTGAATGGATCGCCAAATTGGGGTTGAAAGTAGGGGATAAGATTTTATACAAGAAATGGGGTGGCGAAGATATTAAGATTGGCACCGGCAAAGACGAAGTGGAATACAAAATTTTGTACGTGGGTAAAGACGACGACAAGAGCGACGCGGTCGCCCTGATCGACTAAGCCCAGCAAATTATTTATTAAATTGAATCACTATGGCTAAACAAATTATTTACAGCGACGACGCGCGCCACAAATTACTCGCTGGCGTGAATACGCTGGCTAATGCCGTAAAAGTGACGCTCGGCCCCAAAGGCCGCAATGTGGTTTTGGAAAAGGGTTATGGCGCCCCCATTATTACCAAAGACGGCGTAACCGTGGCCAAGGAAATTGAAGTGGAAGATAAATTTGAAAACGCCGGCGTGGAATTGGTCAAAGAAGTCGCCAGCAAAACCAACGACGACGTGGGCGACGGCACCACCACCGCCACAGTCCTGGCTCAAGCCATTGTGCGCGAAGGCATGAAGAATGTTACGGCTGGCAGCAACCCGGTGGGCCTCAAGCGTGGATTAGATAAATGCGTGGAAGCGATCGTGAAGGAACTCCGCGAAAAGATCTCTAAACCGGTGGAAGAAGATGAGATTGCCAACGTGGCCGCTATTTCGGCCAATGATAAAGATATCGGCAAGCAGATCGCCGACGCGATGAAGGCCGTGGGCAAAGACGGCGTGATTACGGTAGAAGAATCGCAATCTTTTGGCATGGAAATCGAAGTTGTGCAGGGTATGCGTTTTGACAAAGGATATGTTTCGCCCTACATGGTGACTAACACCGAACGCATGGAATCGGAATATGTTGATCCGTACATTTTGATTACCGACAAAAAAATCAGTTCTATTCATGATGTATTGCCGGTTTTGGAGAAGGTTGCCCAGGGCGGGAAAAAAGAATTAGTGATTATCGCCGAAGAAGTCGAAGGCGAAGCGTTGACCACGTTTGTGCTCAACAAACTCCGCGGAACCTTCAACGTGCTGGCGGTAAAGGCTCCTGGTTTTGGAGATCGTCGCAAGGAAATGCTCCAAGACATTGCTATCCTGACCGGTGGCAAAGTGATTACCGAAGAGCTCGGCCTTAAATTAGACGCCGTAACACTCGATGATTTGGGTCGGGCACACAAAGTGACTGCCACCAAAGATAATACCACGATTGTAAAAGGCGAGGGTGATGACAAGTTGGTGAAAGATCGCGTGGCCCAGTTGCGCAAGATGATTGAACAGACCGATAGCGAATTTGACCGCGAGAAATTGCAGGAACGCTTGGCCAAGCTGGCGGGTGGCGTGGCGGTAATCCGCGTGGGAGCCGCGACTGAAACCGAAATGAAAGAAGTGAAACATCGCATTGAAGACGCGGTGAGCGCCACCAAGGCGGCGGTGGAAGAAGGTATCGTTCCGGGCGGTGGTGTGGCGCTTATTCGCGCGGTAGCTGCTTTGGATAAAGTTACATTTGAAGCCGAAGAAGGAATCGCGGTTGGTATCCTCAAGCGCGCTTTGGAAGAGCCGCTTCGCCAGATCGCGATGAACGCGGGCGTGGACGGTTCGATTGTGGTTGATGCCGTGAAGAAGGCCGACATGCTTATTGGTTATAACGCGGTTACCGGCGAATACGTGAACATGATTAAAGCCGGGATTATCGACCCGACAAAAGTAACGCGCAGCGCGCTGCAAAACGCGGTGTCAATTGCCGGCATGTTCCTCACCACCGAAGCGATCATTACCGACCTGCCGAAGAAAGATGAACCGGCGATGCCCCCGATGGGTGGTGGCATGGGTGGAATGGGCGGCGGGATGTATTAAACAAGAGCACTAGTCAGTTACATAAAACCCACCGGCGTTAACGCCGGTGGTTTTTATTATACTTACGGATAGTTGGTTTGCCTGGCAGAACGGCCCGCTGATCAGGCATGGGTGAGCAAGACGGGCAGAGGCAAATATTTTTGCTTCAGCCCGCTTTGCTCATAATCGAGCGCAAAACCGACCAGCCAGGCTAGCACAAAATTGGCCATTTGTCAAGGCTGCCGCGGTAGGTTAAACTATGGGCAAGTTAGGCTTACTTTAGGTTAATTTTGCTATGTCCGCCGAAAAGATCGAAAAGCTGCGTTCGGCCATCGCCGCGGCCACCCAGCTGTTAAAATTAGAAGACTTGGAGCAAAAAATGTCGCAATTAAGCGAAGAAATGAATCGGTCGGATTTTTGGAACCATCGTGAAACGGCTCAGGCGGTGACAGAGGACTATCAGGATATTAAATCCGAGGTAGAAAAATGGCGGAGGTTACAACAAAAAGCCGCCGCTTTGGCGGATCTGCAATCTTCGGCGGACGCTTCATTACAAGGGGAAATTGACGCTGAAACTGAGCAGCTGCAAACAGCTTTCACCCAATACGAATTATTTTTGTTGCTCAACGGCGCGCATGATCAAAACAATGCCATTGTCAGTTTGCACGCTGGCAGTGGTGGTACCGAAGCGCAGGACTGGACGGCAATGCTTTTGCGAATGCTGCTGCGTTTTTGTGAAAACCAAGGATGGAAAACACGAATTGTTGACGAATCCGCCGGAGCGGAAGCGGGTTATAAATCGGTGACGTTTGAAGTCAAAGGCCGTTACGCGTTTGGCTATCTTAAATCTGAACATGGGGTACATCGCCTTGTTCGTATTTCGCCGTTCGATGCCGAAAAAATGCGCCATACATCGTTTGCGTTGGTAGAAGTATTGCCGGAATTACCGGCCGAAGCTGCCATTACACTTGATCCCAAAGATTTGCGGATTGATACTTTTATGTCGGGCGGGAAGGGCGGGCAAAGCGTGAATACCACCTATTCGGCGGTGCGCATTGTGCATATTCCTACCGGGATCAGCGTGTCGTGCCAGAATGAACGCAGTCAGGCGCAGAACAAAGAAACGGCTTTGAAAATTTTGCAGGGCAAATTACATCGTTTGGAACAAGAACGCTTGGCCAAAGAACGCCAAGAATTGCGCGGAGAATATAAATCGGCGGAGTGGGGGAACCAAATCCGTTCGTACGTGTTGCATCCGTATCATTTGGTAAAAGATCATCGCAGCGATTATGAATCAACGGATCCCGAGAGTGTTTTAGAAGGCGATTTATTGGCGCTATCGGAAGCATATTTAAAATGGATTAAGGCCTAGTATGCAGCTGCTATCAGTAAACGACGTGTCGGTTTTCGTAGCCAGCCTGCGTTCAGGCCAGAGCGCTATTTTTCCCACCGAAACCAGCTATGGCCTTGGTTGCGATGCCACGAACCAAGCGGCGGTGGACGTAATTTTTAAAATTAAAGACCGTTCCGACACCAAGCCTCTGTTGATTGTGGTGCCAACTGTGGCGATGGCGGAGCGATATTTGGTTTGGAATCGCGCTTTAGAACAGCTGGCCAGAAAATATTGGCCAGGCCCGCTAACGATTGTGGGAGAATATAATACGAGTGCGGTGCCAGCGCTGGCCAAAGGCGTGGTGGGTGCCGACGGCACCGTGGCCGTGCGGGTGAGTGCCGACCACTGGCTGCAACGGGTTACCTCCGAGCTCAGCCGCCCGCTGGTGGCCACCTCGGCAAATATCAGCGGGCAGGAAGCTCTGTATGATTCAGCTCAAGCCGGGCACATTTTTAAGGGCCACGCGATTGGGCCAGATGTGTTAGCTGACGGTGGGGTTTTGCTGAAAGTTCCAGCTACCACACTGGTGCGAATAGTGGGTGGCGCGCTAGAGGTGTTGCGCCAGGGCGGGTTAAAGATTGTATTGGAGTAGGTATGGTTCAGTTTGCAAAAATTAATTTTGTGGCCCTGATTGCGCTATTCGCTAGTTTTTTATTCATAGATTTGACCCACGCAGCGCAGACAACGTCAACATACATCGCGCCCGCGACAGTAAAAGGAATTTATCTTACGGCTAATTCGGCCAGTTCGCCTAAAAAAATGACGGAAGTTATTACATTGTTAGACGCTACGGAATTAAACGCGGTGGTAATTGATATTAAAGATTATTCTGGGAAAGTTTTGTATGACAGCCAATTGCCATTGGTGCTGCAGTTCAAAACAAAACGCCCCGTGATCACGGATTTGCCAGGCCTGGTTAACAAACTACATGCGCGTAATATTTACGTGATTGCCCGGCAAGCCGTGTTTGAAGATCCGGCTTTGGCGGAACGCAAGAGCGATTGGGCAATTCACCGCTCGGGCGGGGGAGTGTGGCGCAATAATGCTGGGCAAGCCTGGGTAGATCCCACCCGGCGTGAGGTCTGGGAATATAACGCCGCGATCGCCAAAGAAGTTTTAGTGGCTGGGGTTGATGAAATTAATTTTGATTACATACGGTTCCCATCGGACGGCAATTTGCGTTCAGCAGTGTACGCTCAATTAGACGGGCGGAAAAAATATCAAGTAATGGCGGATTTTTATGAATTTTTAGACCTGGAGCTGCATCCTGGCGGAGCGGTTATCTCGGCTGATTTATTCGGGCTCACCATGGAGGCGGCAACGAGCACCGATTTGGGCGTTGGGCAGCGTTTGGTTGACGCAGTGAATCGGTTCGATTATATTTCGCCGATGATGTATCCGTCGCATTATGCTGCTGGACATCTGGGTTTCAGCAATCCAGCCGCGCACCCGGGCGAGGTGATTGCTTTTGGCTTAAAAAAGGCCGTGCCTCTTTTTGCCGAATCCCGCGCGCGGGTGCGCCCGTGGCTGCAGGCGTTTAATTTGGGCGCGGTGTATGACGGCGCGAAAATCCGGGCGCAAATTGCGGCCACCGAACGGTATAATACCAGCGGCTGGCTTTTGTGGAACGCGCGGAATTATTATACTGCCGCTGGCCTCAAACCCGATGAACGTTTAGCTAAAAAAGTTTTGCCTGCGGCATTGAACTTTAAAGCTGAATAGTTTGTATGCCCGATTTATTCGATCGCAACTATCTTTCTTCTTTGGCCGAGCGTTATGGCGTGCACCCGTCGCGGTCGTATGGCCAGAATTTTTTAATAGAGCGCCGCCCAGTTGAACAAGCAATAGCGGCGGCTGAATTAAAAACAAGCGATACGGTAGTGGAAATTGGTCCCGGGTTTGGCGCGTTGACGCTCGCGATCGCGCCTGCCGTGCGCGAGGTACAGGCGTATGAAATCGAACAGCAATTAAAGCCGTATTGGGAAAATGTTTTGAATCAGTACCGCAACATTAAGCTGATTTGGGGGAACGCCTTACAGAAATTCAGCGCGGAGCAGGCGGGGTACAAGGTAGTGGCGAATTTGCCATATCAGATTACCTCGCCAATTTTGCGGTTGTTTTTGGAGCAGGCGCAGCCACCGGATTTATTGGTGTGTATGGTGCAAAAAGAAGTTGCCGAGCGAATTTGCGTGGAGCCTGGGCAATTA
>JAHFHZ010000030.1 GCA_023246715.1 Candidatus Magasanikiibacteriota bacterium
TGGCAATCCCTGCCCCACCACCAAGGCCAAGCGGCCCCGACATCGCCTCACGAGTGCCAAGCGCCGCATAGTCTCCGTCAGAGAGCGGCTGTTGCCCTGGTACATTCGCGGTCAAAGTGCCAAAGGCATTGCTGGCCAGCAAACGCACTGTGCCAGGCGCGCCTACTGGGCTTGGCGTGCCAATCCGGGTCACGGCTACCAGTACAATTGCCAGTGCCGCCACCCCACCAAGCGCGTACCATGTTTTGTTGTTCATATGAAAAAAATTAAAATAAGACAAAAATGCTTTTTTTGATTGTGTTGATTGTTGTTCAATCATTTTCTGACGAAGTACAGCATTCAAACGGGCAATAAATGCCGGGTCGAGCCGTACCATTGGTCGGCTGGCCAAAAATTGCTCCAAACAACGCAACAATTCGACATCATCGGTCGGCAAGCCAGGGTCAATCGCCCGTAACTCCGCCAAAATTGTCCGTAAGTCAGTATGGTCCATACGCTATATACTACGAACGAAAAGACAAAAGGTAACAGAGGGTCAAAAAAGCCGGTAATTGCGCCCGTAAATCCCGAATTGCCCGCGAAAAACTCATTTTGCACGCCGCTTCACTTTTACCTAAAATCTGGGCAATTTCTGCATAGCTCAGTTCCTCCCACAATCGGAGTATCAATAAATCACGGGTTTCGCTGGGCAGCTTCTGCATTTGCCCCCGCACCGCCTCCAACCGCAGGTGGGCGTCAACATCGCGCTGCACCATGGAATCTTCGCCGATATCCCAGGCATCTTGAATATCCACCTGATTTTTTTGAGTACGAAAATGATCAATCACGGTGTGGCGGGCAATTTGGTATACCCATGTGGAAAAAGATCCTTTATTCGGATTAAAGCTGGCGATCGTATCGAGCGTTTTAAAAAATACCTGGCTGGTAATATCCTCGGTAGTTTCGGTATGAAACGTTTTATAAAAAACGAAACGATAAATCGGCTCAATCAACGCCTGATAGAGCTGCCCAAAAGCATCGGCATCGCCAGCCTGGGCACGGCGGGCCAGCGCCGCTTGTTCGACTACATCCATATAAAATTATTTCTCCTTAACAATAGCAAAAATAGCTCGCACTGACAAGAAATTTTGAATAATCCAATACAAACCAGCAAAAAAGTCAATAAAAAAAACCGCAAACCAAGAGCAGGCTTGCAGTTCAGTGCGCAAATTATTTTTAGGAAAGCAGAAAGTAAGCCAACATCACCACAAACGCCGGGAGCAACAGAACAAAAAACATTCCGAGCGTGTACTCCAGCAACCGAACCGCTTCGGCCTTCCGGGCGCCAAATTTTTTAGCTGGTAGCGCCCGACTATGGTGAGCAGTCCGGGCCAATATTTTTTGGCCAGTGTTTCAAGGTGCTAATTCCACACCAAATACTCCCGGGTCACGGCCACCGACGACACGACAATCAAAAACGGCTTTTCCGGATCGCGCCCTTTAATGGCAAAGACTTTTTGGACCGTCTCGGCATTGGTGGCATCACAGCCAAAGCCGTACGAAGTGCTCGTCGGAAAAATAGCTAAGCCCCCCGCCCGCACGGACGAGGCAAAAACATCAATTTCACTTGGCTCGATGCACACACCAGCGATGATGTGTTTTTTATACCCCTAATAAGCCCACACGTCGTGGGCATCCCCGAAGAACCGCCTTACAACCGGCAGACGGGGAGGATTCCATCCACCGCGCGCTTGCCTCTGAGCGATTTTCCTCCATGTAACCCACTACCATAAAATAACTCCGACAATCTCGGAGTTATTTTATGAAAAAAATTCCTTCGCCCCGCGAACCAAAGCCATACTCCGGCAACCAGCTTCATAAACCGCGAAAAAATTATTTTTATTTATACCACCAATTGCCACCCACGGTGCCACGATTTCTTTGGCCGCGCGCGCCACGGTGGGTAATCCAACCGCTGGGCGATCTGGTTTGTGCGGTGTTGAAAAAACTGGCCCCAGGCTGACATAGTCCGCCCCGGCAGCAGCCGACGCTTTCATCTGATCAATAGACTGGTTAGAACGACCGATAATTCTAAGCGAACCAAGTATCCGCCGCGCTTTATCAACCGGATAATCCTGCCCAATATGCACGCCAGCCATCGGTAACCGAGCGGCCAGTTCAGGGTAATCATTAAGTATCCAAAGTACTTTTTCTTTAGATCTCTTTTCAAATTCCTGAATAAAAACCAACAAGGTTTTAGCCTCACTGAACAGTTGTTCTCGGCTAGCCTCTTTATTACGCAACTGCACTATCCGCGCTCCCCGACCGATAAACCAGGCCAGCTCGGTAGCGCTGGCGCCAATTGGATACACAACGCCTTGGGCCAACAACCGGCGCAAATGATACTGCGGAGTACGTTCCAGCAACTCTTTTTCCAAAAAATACAACTCATAACGAATATCCTGAAAATAATGGATAATCCCTGGATTGTATAAAGCCCCGACATCTTGTAATACACGCAACGCCTCGGTGACCCGGCCGGCATTAGATCGGATTACTTGCCAAATAGTTGCCGTTCCGGTGGCAAGGGCGCCGGAATCAACTCCCGGTTCCCCGCCTCGTTCGCGGCCCGCCACAGTTAAAGCGTCGCCTAAAGCAAACTCAATTGCTGCGAGGCGATGGCGTAATGTACGCAAGCCTTCGTAAAGCGCCCGGTCACGAAATAAAAAACGTGCGAGCTCATCAAGCACTCGGAGCCCTTCTCGAGCCCTCGCAAATTGGGCATCAAATAAAGAAAAATCTCGATTCATGCGACTATTGTCTAAACCACAACTGAATGTTAGGATACCCTAAAGTAAAGCTTGAAATTAGTCAAAATATGCAGCTTCCCGCCGGTTCAATTATCGCGTCAGGGCCTGTTATTATCGAAAACGGTAAAGTTTTATTGAACAAAGAGAACAAAAGCAGCCAGGACAGTCTTTGGATGTTTCCCGGGGGAGAAGTTGAAAGTTTTAAAGAATCGCTCGAAGAAGCCTGCCGTCGTGAAGCGCGCGAAGAACTGGGTATTGAGTTAGAAATTATCCGGCCATTGCGCCCACTTTTATACCATCAAAACAATAAAGTCATTATCCTGATCCATTATTTAGCCAAACGCGTGGGTGAAATTAACCCCGGACCCGAAACAGTCGCTTGGGATTGGCACGACGTTACCCGGCTACCCTCCGACTGCGCCCCGAATGTGTATACAATTATCAAAGAACTACCAATGACCATATGATTTTTGAATCCCTGGAATTTAAGTAAGTGGGAGAAAACTAAATTTTGTTTCTTTAGTTTTTCTTATGAATTCTCCCCTCTTAACCAGCGATGCCCAAATCTACGAACTCATTCAAAAAGAAATTTCCCGCCAGTCCGAAGGGTTGGAAATGATCCCTTCCGAAAATCATACCTCTGGCGCCGTACTCGAAGCCCTGGGTTCACGGCTCACCGATAAGTACTCCGAAGGCTACCCCGGCATACGCTATTACGGGGGTTGCGAAAATGTCGATGCCGTTGAAAATTTAGCCCGCGATCGCGCCAAAGAACTTTTTGGTGCCACGCACGCCAACGTGCAGGCCCATTCTGGTTGCCCGGCCAACCTAGTGACTTACTACGCGCTCCTCAACCCTGGTGATACGCTGATGGGCCTTGCCCTAACCCATGGCGGCCACATGACGCATGGTTTAAACCTGAATTTTTCAAGTACTTTCTACAAAAGCGTCCAATATCATTGCCGGGCAGATGGATATGTTGACCTTGATGAAATGTGGCGCCTAGCCAAGGAACACCACCCTAAATTAATTATCGGCGGCGGCAGCGCTTACCCACGGATCTATGAATGGGCTAAGTATAAAGAAATCGCCGATTCAATCGGCGCTTGGTTGGTAGCCGACATGAGCCATGTTGCCGGGCTCGTGGCGGGCGGCGTCTACCCGAACCCGGTTGGTATTGCCGACGTGGTCACCACCACCACCCACAAAACGCTACGTGGCCCGCGCGGAGCGATTATCCTTTGTAACGGAAACCCCTCCACCCCGCTAAAAAAAGCGGAACGAGCCAAAGAAAACATCCCCACGCTCATAGATCGAGCGCTGATCCCGGGCTTGCAAGGCGGCCCGCATAACCACCAAACCGCCGGTATCGCGGTGGCCCTCAAAGAAGCCCTCCAACCTGAATTCAAACAATACGCGCGCCAAGTGATTGCCAACGCCAAAACACTTGCTGATGAATTGTTATTAAAAGATTTTGAGCTGGTCACCGGCGGTACAGATTCACACTTACTCCTTATTAATCTCACCAACAAGCAAGTCAGCGGCAAAGAAGCCGAAAAAGCCCTTGGCCTGGCCGGTATCACCGTAAACAAAAACACCGTCCCCTTCGATCCGCGCTCACCATTTGATCCTTCCGGTATTCGCCTGGGCACACCCGCCCTTACCACGCGCAGCATGAAAGAACCAGAAATGAAACTAATCGCCGCCTGGATCAATCGCGCCATTCAAAATGTTGCCAACGTCGCCGAGTTAGAAAAAATACACACCGAAATCCGCGAATTCACCACGCGATTTCCGCTGCCTGTTTAAACTTCCTAGCAAAAAACACTCCAGATTTTTCTGGAGTGTTTTATTTATTAGTTAATGAAACACCCCGGGCTTACGCCCGGGGAATTGCGGAGGTAGATTAAAACTATGCCCGAGGCATCCCTCCTCGAAAAGGCGGAAGCCCGCGATTACCCAATTCTCGATTAACCTCGCGCCTGCCCCTGGCATCTGCTGCATTTCGCTCAACTTGCTGTTGAGCAAGCTTGGCTTCTTGTACGGCTTGTTCAATGATCTTTTTTGTTTGTTCGCTCTCGGCACGTTCCGTGCGCAAACGCTGTTCCAAAACACCAATCCGCTCGCGTAAACGAATCACGTCCGCCTCTAAATCACGCAGCATTTCATTTAAATAGACCGTGTCTCTATTTTGGGAGTCCGGGGTAAACCCCACAATTAATTGCTGTCGGGCCGACTCATACAAACCTCGCCGCGCCCCAATCTCTTGAGTAAGTACAGTGATAGCGACTTCCAAGTCTTCCAGGCTTAGATTGTCATTTTTTGGATCAGAAAGAATTACAGCCATACGCAAACTTTATTATTTAATTTCACGCACTTCCACCAAGTTGACATTCCCAGCCTGCCCCACCGGTTCGCCAGCCACGATAATCATTTTATCACCGGTTTTGGCAATTTTATGTTGTTTTAAATAACTGACCGAGCGTTCCACCAATTCTTCAATTGTGCGGCATTCCGGCAATAAAAAAGCCTCCACCCCCCAAGATAAGTTCAACTGGCGTTGCACCCTTTCGCTGTGGGTGGCTACCAAAATCGGCAAATTAGGCCGCACCTGGCTAATCCGCCGGCCGGTTTCTCCAGAAAGGGACGCTGCTAAAATCAATTTAGCTTTCACTTCTTCGGCCAGCAAACGAGAAGCTTGGGTAATGGCAATGTCCACGCTGGTGCCACTTTTAAGGGCGGCGGGAATCGGTAAATCATCATAGGTCGACTTCTCTGTCGCCACAATAATTTCACGCATAGTTTCAACCGTCAAAACCGGGTGTTCGCCCATGGCCGTTTCGTTGGTAAGTAATAAGGCGTCGGCATGGTCAATCACCGCGTTGGCTACGTCCGTTACTTCGGCCCGGGTTGGTCGGCGGTTATGCTGCATTGAATCGAGCATTTGGGTAGCAACAATAACCGGCTTAGCTGCTAAATTAGCCGCGTCTATAATGCGCTTCTGGATCAGCGGCAGCTCGGCTTCGGGCATTTCCAGGCCCAAATCACCACGCGCCACCATAATCGCGTCAGCCACATCCAAAATTTCTTGCAGGTTATCAACTGCCTCATAACGCTCAATCTTGCCCACCACTTGGATCGGAGACTCGCGAACGATACCCAACTCCTCTTCGTAGCTCTTAATTAAAAACCGCAAATCCAAAATATCCTGCGCGCGCTTGGTGAATGAAAGTGAAACAAAATCAACTCCGTTCTGCACGCCAAATTTCACATCAGCTTTATCCTTTTCACTCAGGGCCGGAATTGCCAAAAAAGTACTATCCGGAAAATTTAATCCTTTGTGGCTAGATAATTTGCCCCCTTCAACAACCGTCGCCGTGACTTCCGCGCCATTGATCGCGGTGATCTTTAATTCCAAGTGCCCGTCGTCAATCAAAATACGCTCCCCGATCTTCAAAAAAACTTCTAAACCACGGTAGGAAACGGGGATTCTTTCTGCTTGATATTCGGTTTGGCCGATAGCCAATACCGCTTCGGAACCAGTTTTAATTTCCACGCCTTCGCTTGGAATAGTTCCCAAACGCATTTTTGGCCCTTGTAAATCCTGTAAAATAGCTAGCGGCTCACCGCTCGCTGCCTCGGTCTCGCGCAGTTTAGCGATAAGCGCCGTATACTCGTCGTAAGTGCCATGAGAAAAATTAAGACGGGCAAAATTCATTCCCGCCTTAACCAATTCGGCCATGATAGTTTTGTCAGCCGAAGCTGGGCCAATAGTTACTCCGATCTTGGTATGCTTGATCATAAAAGCAAGAATCTATACGAGGTTATTTTAACAACGTTTTAAATTGTTCCTGTTGAGCGGAATTAAGCGGCAATAATTTAATTAATTGGTCAACCGCCGCTCCACGGTCAGATCCGGTGGAGCTAGTGCTTTGAAAACTTTGAAACAGCGAACCATAATTCTCTAGTAGTTGCCGAAAAAACGGGGGTAAAAAAAGCAGCCCCAAAATCAGGGGAATCACTACGAGCGCCAGCTTAAACCAACTCGCAATGGACATCCATAACAACTTGCGATTCAGACGCCGGTTTTGCTCGTAAATAATTTGCGACCACTTTAAATTCTTCTCGAGCAATTCTCGCAAATGCTCGGGGGTCGCTGCGCGTGTCTTGGTTACAACCAATCGTTCAGAAGCGGCTTGCTCGGAATCAGCCTCCTGAGCGGAGGAAGCGACGCCAGGTGAATGAGGGTGTTTAAACATAAAAAAACTTTGATAATACAACTAGTATACACGCCGAATCAGGACGCCACAAGCAAAAAATCAAGGCTGTTAATTATTTTTTGACTAATTTTTTGAGTTCTCTCTCAAAAGTTTTCACGTCTTTGAAATCTCGATACACGCTGGCAAACCGAATATAACCGACGGTATCGAAAGTCCGCAAATGTTTCATTACAATTTCACCAATCACTTTGCTGGCAACTTCACGGTTTTTCTTTTTCTGAATATCTCGCTCTACAGCGTGAACCAAACGGTGAAATTGCTCTTTGGTATAGGCGCGTTTAGTGAGCGAACGCACAATCCCTCGCTCCATTTTCTCACGCGTATAACTTTCCCGACTACCATCTTCTTTGACCACAAAAATATCCAACAATTCGATTTCCTCGAACGTAGAAAAACGATAATGGCACCGATCGCACTCGCGTCGCCGCCGTATCGCCAGGCCATCCTCTGCGGGCCGGGTATCAACCACGCTGGTTTCCCGGTTGTTGCAGACTGGACAATGCATACTGGGCAAGGATTAAACACCCATTTTTTTGCGGATAAACGCCGGAATCTCTAGTTCATCATCGCCACCTGCACTGTCTTTAGGTGGCGCGGTCGGAGGACTCATGCGGGTTTGGGCAAAAGTCTGCTGAGGAGGCGGGCTAAACTGTTGGTGTTGCTGGGTAAAGGTTGTGGTGAGTTTCGTAGGCGCTTGAGTGTACTGGCGAAACTTTCTTTCCTCTTCTTCTTGTTCTTTCTGCGTTTTCCGTAAAAAAGAACTTGGTAAATATTTACCTCCGGCAAAAAAACTGTTGTGATTTGCGCCTTCCTCTTCTTTGGCGGCGGCTCGGTTACGATCGTCAAAACCAGTAGCAATCACGGTAATGCGCATTGTATTATTCAGACTTTCGTCGACAATCGCGCCAAAAATAATTTTGGCGTCCTCCGAAGCGGAATTAGTGATAATCTTGGCTGCCTCGCTCACTTCGGTCATGGTCAAATCAGTTCCTCCGGCAATCGTGAACAAAATACCATGAGCCCCATCAATAGAAAGCTCCAAGAGTGGGCTCGAAATAGCCGTATTAGCCGCTTCGATCGCCCGATTGTCACCAGTTCCTGTTCCAATACCCATCAAAGCCGAACCGGTATCGCGCATAATTGTTTTAACATCTGCAAAATCAACGTTAATTAATCCTGGAACCGTAATTAATTCCGAAATACCCTGCACACCCTGGCGAAGCACTTCGTCAACAATCTTAAACGCGTCAAGTAAAGTTGTTTTTTTATCAATAATCTGTAAAATCCGATCATTCGGAATAGTAATAATGGTGTCCACATTGCGAGCCAAATCTTCCCATGCTTTTTGAGCAATCGCGTTACGCTGCGGGCCTTCAAAGCCAAAAGGCTTAGTGACAACAGCCACAGTAAGCGCCCCCAACTCCTTGGCCACTTCGGCCACTACCGGGCCAGCTCCTGACCCAGTTCCACCACCCAAACCACAGGTGATAAAAACCATGTCACTATCCTTAAGCAAATCACGAATTTCATTTTGAGACTCTTCGGCTGCTTTACGGCCAATCTCGGGATCCATTCCCGCGCCCAAACCACGCGTTACCGTCTTGCCAATATGTAATTTAATAGGAGCTGAATTATGGTGAAGGGCTTGAATATCAGTGTTCATGGCCACAAAATCAATGCCGCGCATCTTGCTGGCCATCATGCGATTTACCGCCGAGCCCCCCGAACCACCAACACCGACAACTTTTATCTTGGCGATTGTTTCAATTTCTGGTTTTACTTGCGGCATACATTCAAAAAATTAATCTACTGAATACTTTTTGTGTTCACTGGCCTTAAATAAAATAAGCCGAGGAAAACCTCGCTCAAATGCCTAACTTACTCTCTAGGATACCCTATATGATAGAAAGTAACCAGGGTCGTGTCAAGCCTCCAAAATAGGTTAAGAAAAAAGCTACGGTATTAAACTTTTCATCATTTTTTTAAGTTGCTGTGAAAGCGCGCCGCCCACCTTCCTTACTGAAGACAAACCGCTACGCCTCACGCCATTTTTGCGCCCAATTGTTTCGCCCATCATGCTCCCCCATTTTACCAAACCAACCGCCGACGAAAAACCTAAATCATTAATTTTATCGGTAACACTACCTAGCCCCAGAGGATACCCAAGCGTACTGGGCAAGCGCAAAATCTTTTTTGATAAATCAATCAAACCGCCTAATTTGGCCCCGGCCCCGGTAAACACTACTCCGGCCGGAAGCAAGCCGCTGCGCTGCAAGGCGGTAAGTTCCGCATTAATTTTACGCAATATTTCTTCGGCGCGTGCCTGAATAATGTCGTGTAAATATTCTTTTTTAATCAATTCATGTTCAGGAGCGCCAACCTCATATAAATCTAATTGATCACGCTTAAAAACGGCATCAGGCGCGCAATTACCATGGGCAATTTTTACAGCTTCCGCGATGTCGATAGAAGTTCGCAGGCCAATCGCGATATCGTTGGTAATATGTTCTGAACCAAGGGGAATAATCGCCGTATGTAAAATCTCTCCCTCTTCATAGGCAACCAGGCTGGTCGTGCTGGCGCCCAGGTTAACCACCACTACCCCAAGCTCTTTCTGACGAGGAGTAATCACCGCTTCGGCAGCAGCAATGATAGATAAAACCAAATCATCAATTTCTAATCCGGCCCGGTAAATGGCTTTAGTAAGATTTTTTATTTGCGCCGCCGAACCTAAAATAATCTGCGTATCAACTTCAAGACGTATCCCCGTCATGCCGACTGGATCCTTAATACCACTTTGCCCATCAATGCTAAAACTCTTTGGTAAGACGTGTAACACCTCGTAGTTAAGCGGGGTAGCAATTGAACGCGAAGCTTCGACGGCGCGCGCCACGTCTTCTTCACCGATCTCTCCTTCGGGTTTAGACACAGCCACCACTCCGTGGCTTTTTTGGACCATAATATGCAGTCCAGAAACCCCCACCCAAACGCTATCAAGCGGTACACCCACCATTCGTTCTGTTTGTTCCAAACATTCCGAAACAGCGGAAACGACATCTTCGATGCTGTTGATAATACCCCGATGCACGCCCTGCGAAGAGACCTCGGCTAAACCCAAAATATGAAGTTGCTCTGCTTCATGAGTTTCTTCACGCGTAAATACCTGTCCAACAGCCATCCGGACAAAGGCAGAACCTATATCGAGCCCCGCTACTAAATTGTCCTGGCGGCTTCGAGGCATACGCAATAACAAGGGACAGAATAATAAAGATTAAGAATGGTTAGTATACACTATTTTAACAAACTCATAAAGTGGGGAAAGAAGATAAGAATGCCACCACCAAAGGCCACCACGGCCGCAATGAGGGTGGCCGCGGCCATGACTTCTTTTATTAAGGCTGTTTCCATTGCCAAACGAGGTTTCACCCAATCAAGTAGGTGCTCAACGGCCGTGTTAACTAGCTCGGTAACCAGCACCAGGCCCGCCAAAAGGAAAATTATTACGACTTCTAGTGAGGTCAAACGAAAAACGAGCGAACCGGCAAACACAATAATCAAAGCGACAATTTCCAAACGAAAATTTTGCTCCCGCTTAAACGCTTCGGCCAAACCACGGCCAGCGGCCTTAAAACTTCCGATTAATCGCTTCCACTGCATATTAAAGCTTAAACACTCGAGCTACCAAGCCCTCCTGACGAGCAAACATGTCCGTTGCCGCTTCGGGGCGCTCGTGATCATACCCAGCCAAATGTAATAATCCGTGGATAAGCATACGCACTGTTTCTTCACGCGCTGAAACACCAAATCGCTTGGCCTGTCGAGAAATATAGCTATACGACAAGTACAATTGCCCAAGCACCGGGCTTAATCTGTTACCAGAAAACAAAAGGGATACCTCTCCCCAGGCAAAAGACAAAACATCAGTTGCCACATCCTTACCGCGGTACTCGCGATTTAAACGCTTCATAAGCGCTTCAGAAACAAAATTTATTTCCAATCCTCCTGTCACGCGCGACTCTGATCTCGCCACCAACTTTACTATCGAGATTATAAACTGATTAGTAAGCGGACAAGGATTCCCGCGATTAATTGTCGGCTTAATCATAATTCTGAGCTGGAAGTTGCCGAAGTACCGGTTGTGCTGGGGGGCTGTTCCGAAATAGTGCTCGAAACCTCAATTATCGGGGGTGCATCTTCAATGATCCGATCCGGAACAACCGCCGGCGCATTCTCCAAGTTAAAGCTGCGAGCCATTAATTTAATGACTGAACGGTAATTAATAAGTGATGCTTGGGGTACCGGGTGATAAATCAAGCTGTACATTCGGGTTGGCGTATCAAAAAAATACACCAAATAATCAGTGCGTCTCCATCCGCGCTGTTTAAAAACACTATCAAAAGCCACTAAAGCGTTGAAATTTTCCGCTGGCGCATGAACGGCAAACCAATCAGCAAAGCTCTGATTTGGATCACGATCAAAGACTCTTAATTCCACGTATTCCCCGCCGGATGAATTAAATAAAAGCTGGGCTCCGTCATTTTGCACCGCCCCCATTTGCCAGGAAGAGGGATACAAGAGGCGGTAACCAAAAACTTGGTTAGTAAATTCACGCACCAAACCAGAATCAGCTAATTTCATTGGTTCCTTGCCTGCCGGATTATATAAATTAAAAACTTCGTGACCATCGATGTACTTATCCGCGTCCGAGTCGGGTACGGCCGGATCAGTAGAGAATAAAATTTCTTCTTGATCACTCAAAGCGTCAGAATCGCCATCTGTTCCGTCACCAATAATGCTTGGCGGGAACTCCAAGGTGGTCTCCTGCAGGGCACCCGGAAGCGTGATAGACTCCGTCGTGGTAGCTGTCACCGGCGTCGAACTGGTTGTTTCAATTACCGGTTCGGAACTCGGGGTCACTGCTGCGACGTTTGGGGTTTGAGGTGCTGGTGCTGGGGCCACCCGAGAGGCGTTAAAAACATAATAAACAGCCGAACCGATCAACGCCACCACAAACACTCCTCCTCCAGCCAAAAGCAAAAATTTTCGATTCGTCAATAAATTAACCGGGTGTAACTGATCGTGCGCCCCCAGATCGGAAG
>JAHFHZ010000031.1 GCA_023246715.1 Candidatus Magasanikiibacteriota bacterium
AAATCTTACCGCCCAAGTATGGAGTGAACTCGGCAAAACTGGCCCGGAAAACGAAACCTACCAAGATGCAATCAACGCCCGAACCGTCGAAGTGCGGCGCGTGCGTATCAACTAACTATATGTTTGTTTCCACTCAACTGCTACAAAATAGCCTGGCCTTCGTGATTGGCGCTGCGATTTTATCGTTCGCGCTCGCGCCTGCTTTTATCTGGCTGCTGTATAAATTAAACATCACCCGCCGCGGCGAACACGACTTCACGCTCCAAGGGCAAAAAGCCGAAAAAATTGGCACGCCAATCATGGGCGGTTTACTGGTAATCGTGACGGTTGTGGTAATCACCATATTGTTTAACTGGGAACGTAAATATACGTATGTACCCATTGGGGCTATGGTGCTCGCGGCGCTGCTCGGGGCGGCCGATGATTTGCTAAATATCTTTGGCGGCGAACGGCGTCTGCGCCCACTGGCTCAAACCCTCACGCTCATCAAAGTACATCGACTATGGTATATGCGCCTCTGGCACGCGCTCACGCTGCCCTGGATCGCGTTTCGCCATACTGCGCAGGTGCTCGGCTCCAAAGACCCGGGCCGTGGGGTGCAGGTACACGAAAAATTAATCCTACAATTTATTGCTGGAGCGGTTACCGCTTGGTGGGTGTATGTAAAACTCGGTGTATCCTGGCACAGTATCTGGGTTCCCTTCTGGGGGCAGCTGCATATCGGCTGGCTAATAATTCCGATCATTATCCTAGCCGTCATGTTCACTGCCAACGCAGTTAACGTAGCTGATGGGTTAGATGGCCTGGCCGGTGGCAGCCTGATTATCACTTTTATCGGCCTCACCCTATTAAGCTGGGTAGAAGGACGCACGGCCTTTGCCCCCTTGAACGCCACCGTGGTTGGAGCCCTAATCACCTACACCTATTTTAACGTCAAACCGGCCCGCTTCCAGATGGGCGACGTCGGCAGCCTCGGCCTGGGCACGCTTCTGGCCATTAACGCCATAGCGATCAATCATATTTTACTACTGCCATTTTTAGGTTTTATTTTCTACATTGAAATAATTTCAGTCATTATCCAGCTAGTCTACCGCCGTCTGCTCGGCCGCCGCTTTTTCCGTATGGCGCCGCTGCACCACCACTTTGAACTAAAAGGCTGGAATGAAGAAAAAATCGTCATGCGCTTTTGGATCGTTCAGGGTTTCATGGTGATTCTCGGCGTCTGGATTTCGCTCATCAAATAAATTTCCCATGTATTTAAAATGGCAAGAACAAACAATTGGTGATTTTTCGGCCGCCGCGCTTAGCAATCTATATGCTGAGGGTTGGTTATTTTCACGCGCGGGCAAAGGCGCAATGTATCAGACTCGCAGTCTGCGGATTAATCTGGCACAATTTGAATTAAGCAGTGAAAATCGACGTATTTTGCGTAAAACCGAAAACCTGGCGCTTGACCTTTGCCCGCTCCCCTACGCCGAGTATCACTGGAGTATCGGTAAACTTGGCAAAGATTTTTATACCAGCAAATTTGGCGAAGGAACCTTCAGCGCCAACAAAATCAAAGAACTATTCACCGATCCGGCCAAAAATAATTTCAACCGCCTCCTGGTATATCGTCTTGGTGGTAAGCCCGTTGGCTATTGCGTCGCGCTCGAAACCGACACGCTCCTGCATTATTCATATCCATTTTACGATCTGGCGATTGATCTGCCTAACCTCGGTCTCGGCATGATGCTCCAGACAATTTTAGAGGCGCAAAAACGGGGCAAGCAGTATGTCTACCTCGGCTCCGCCACCCGCCCAAGCGACACGTACAAATTGCAATTCGGCGGCCTGGAATGGTTTAATGGCACAAAATGGAACACCGACCAGGAAGAATTAAAAAAAATTCTCTCCCTAAGCAGACAAAACTAGAAAAAACGATAGTATGAAACACATTCATTTCATCGGTATTTGCGGCGTGGCCATGAGCGCGCTGGCCTTGGCGTTCAAACGTCACGGACACCAGGTTACCGGCAGCGATGTGGGTTTTTACCCGCCCATTTCGACCCATCTCAAAACAGCTGGCGTTAATTTTTATCCCGGCTGGCACCCCGAAAAAATGGGCACGCCGGACTTGGTAATTGTGGGAAACGTGGCTGGCTCCAGCAACCCCGAATGGCAACAGGTGCAAGACAAAAAAATTCCTTATAAATCTTACCCCGAGGTCATCCGTGATTTCTTTATCAAACCAAATTCAATTGTCTGCGCCGGTACATACGGCAAAAGCACCTCCACGGCCCTAATAACCTGGATTTTAAAGGAAGCCGGTTACGATCCCAGCTATATGTTTGGCGGCCTGGTTTTAGGTGATATGCCCGCCGCTGAATTAACCAAAAGCGATTGGAGTATCGTTGAGGGCGACGAATACAAAGCCTCGCGTTGGGACAAAGGCCCAAAATTTGCCTACTACGCGCCAACACATTTACTATTAACCTCGGTTGTATGGGATCATGCCGACGTATACCCAACCGAAGAATCATACCTGCAGGCGTTTCAGGAACTGGTAGATCGTTTGCCTAAAAAAAGTCTGGTGGTCGTATCCGAAAAAGCGCTCCCACGTATACGTCTGAGCCACGCCAAACAACTGCGCGTAGTGAATTACGGGCAAGCGCCCCACAACACCTATAACTATGCCAATGTGCTGGCCCAGACCAACGGCTTATCGTTTGATATAGTCTGCCGAAACGAAATTCACCGCGTCCAAACAAAACTGTTGGGGGAATACATGGCCGATAATATTACCGGCTGTTTTGCTTTGGCCGATCAAATTGGCATCAAACCCGAAAAAATTCTAGCGGCGATTGCTTCGTTCCCTGGTTTTCGGCGGCGGCTAGAAAAACGTTTTGATGGCCACGTAGTAGTTTTTGATGACATCGCTCATTCCCCGAGCAAAGCCGAAGCCGTCCTGAACTCGCTCAAAAAAATATATCCCGACAAAAAAATCTTCGCTGTTTTTGAACCAAACACCGGGAACCGCAAAACTCAAGCACGCGATTGGTACGCGGACGCGTTCAACGCCGCCGATGAAGTGGTGATTCCCGAACTAACTAAAGTAAAGCAGGCGGCCAGCGATGCGCCGCTAATGGAAGGCGCTGACTTAGCCGCGCTGATTAGCGTCACGCATACCCAAACTCGCTATATCCCCTCGGACGGCGAACTCGTGGAGTACTTAAAAACAAAAACACAACCGGGCGATGTGGTTGTATTTTTAGGCAGCCATGGATTCCGGGGGATGATTGAACAACTTATTACACAATTATCTTAATCTGAAGAAATAAAACAGGCGATCGTTGATCGCCTGCGTGAAAAACTGTTTTAAAATTATTTCCCCTCATCAATAATTTCGGCTGACACTTCATCGCCATTCAACGCCGAAACCTGCAGGGTCACGCCACACCAATTACACTCTACAACGCTGCCCGCGGCAATGGTTGGATAGGGAGTGCAATCCACGGCGTTTTTACATTCTGGACAAATAAGTTTCATAAAGCTATGATGTTACGCAATAAGAGGCATTGCTAAGTATACCAAAATAGCTAAAATTTTTCAAGCATGAAAACCCCCCAATTACCTGCCCCGGAATTAGCCGCTGCGCTGGGAATTCCCGTAGAACTCTGGCTCAAACGCGAAGACTTGCACCGCCACGGTTCACACAAAGGGCGTTCGATTCCGCTCATGATCGACGAAGCTGCCGAGCGGCAAGGGCTTCGTCATTTTGTCATTTCTTCTTCGGGAAACGCGGCATTATCAGCCATAATTAGTGTGCGTAACCATAACAAAAGTCGGCCTGCCGACCCTTACTATTTGCAAGTATATATCGGGCACCGTCTCGGCGAAAGCAAACTCGGTAAATTACAAAAAGCCGCTGAAGCCGATCCAGCAATTTCCATTAACCAGGTGGAGCGTCCAAAACAAGAAGCTTTTCAAACCAGTAAACAAGATGGGGTAAAATGGCTGCGCCAATCAACCGACGAAACGGCTCTACGCGGCTATTTGGAACTAGCGAAAGAAATTGGACGCATCCACAATCTTGCGGCGGTCTTCCTGCCCGCTTCGAGCGGCACCACGCTGGTTGGCCTTGCTCAAGGTTTTGCCAAATTAGGATTAAAACCTCAATTGCACGCCGTACAAACTCCCACCTGCCATCCACTCATCGATGAATTAGCTCGAAGCGGAGGAACCTGCTACGCTTCCTCTTCAACTCCGGAGGTTTCTTCAACAGCAGGGGCAATCGCCGACCTGGTCGCCTTTAGGCAAGCCGCTGTGGCCGAGGCAATAATCGCGAGCGGTGGGGCGGGTTGGATTGTGGGAAATGAGGCCGTTGCCGAAGCTCAAGCACAGACGAAAAAAAACGCTCGCATTGATGTATCGCCTAATGGAGCGCTCGGCCTTGCCGCTCTGGGGCAAGCACAAAAAAACCACTGGCCGTTTACCGGTCCAGTGGCCGTGATAATTACCGGTGAATAAATTATTGCGCGCTCATTACGACGATTTCACGCTTGCCATCGGCGTTCACATCCGAACTGCTCAAATCTAAACGATCACCGCCAAACAGGCCGGTGATTTTAAATTCAGTAATTTTTTTACCGGCTCCGGTAAATAATTTAACCATCGGCGTGCCTCGTTGCGGCAAAGTAATAATTTTCTCCTGGCCATTGCCAGCCAAATCGCCAACCGCAACCAAAATGCCGTTGCTGTAGCCGCTGCCATACGCCGTAAAGCGCTTTTTAACTTTAGCGAACCGCTGATCATACACAATTACCTCAGCCCCCCGGCCACGGCCGGTGCCAATAATTATTTCACTGTCATTGCCACCATCAACGTTGCCAATAGCCACCGACAAACCGCCGTTATACTTAGTGCCATACGGATAAAATCCGGCCTGCATCACTGCCCCAGTAGCGCTATACATCACCACTTTCCCGCCCTGATCAGCCGAAATAATAATCTGTTTCCCCGGCGCTTTAGGAAACAATTTGCCCACGGCAAAACGAAGCTTGCCTTTAAACGTTTTTCCAAAAGGAAACTGTTCAAATAACTTGGTTCCCGCCACGCTATAAGCGGCAATGCTCGGGCCTTTGGTGATTACCCGCTCTTCTTGCCCATCACCATTTAAATCACCCTGATACAACAAAGCTCCGCCGGGGACACCTTCTTCAAAGGCAAAAAAACCGTTACGCGATCGGCCGCCTGTATCGGTGTAAAAACGCAAGAATGCGCCGTTTTGAAAAACGCTATCGGTAATTTTTTGAAAAGTTTTAAGCATGATCAGACCATCCTTGGGGGCAAGGGTTACGCGATCCGTAATGGAACCGTCGTTAACCGTTTTATCTTGAGTGCCGATAATTTTTTCATATTCGGCTCCCAATTCAATTTTCTGTGGCTGATTGGTTGCGTTCACGATTGCCACGCCATTGGTATACTCTCGCTTCCACACGTCTTCATCAAATTTATTTTTATTGGCCGCGCTTACCGGCGTACCCACTGGGTTCCCCAACTGCACGTCATATTCATCATACCACCACGTTTGAGCATGAGTCTGGTCGCCGTAATCAAACGAATAGTAACCATTGTCTCCGAGTAATGTGCTGGCTAGGCCATAACGCATCGTGCGGTAATCATCTTTTTTTCCGGTGTTGTGGGTATTAGCGTTAATAATCAAAATTTGCGGACGGCGCGCGCCACCGGCGTGATAATCATACACTTCCATGGTGTACTTCCAACCAAATGAAGGAAACGTTTCCAACATGATTCCATTCAATTGATCGCGATATTCCCTGTTCCCCGGGCCTTCATTAGAAGTGATTAAATAATTGTTGCCGCTTACCCGACGGGTTTCATTGAATAAATCTTCCATACCGCTCACCCAGCTGGCGTCAACATTTTTATCCGCCACTCCATCGCGATCCAAGTCAGCGCGATCTTTGGCAAACCAATTTACGCCCGCCCAACCATTATCATAAAAAACACCGTCCCATAAACCAGTCGATAAAATGGTATTAGCCACGAACAACGACAAATAATCAGTAAACCTTTGGCCGTTTACCACGGGGCTTCGATCGCTGACATTAAGCAAATCAGTGCCAGGCCAATACGACATTCTTTTGCCTTGAGCGTCGTACAAATACCATTCCGAACGAATACCGCTGGCCAATTTTTGGCGCAACTGGCTGGGCCCATTCGCGGCATCCTGACGAATCTCCTGGGCCGTAATATAGGCCAAAATAATAATCTTGGGATTTAACTCGCGCAACTTACGCATCAATTCCGGGTTGCGAGCCTGATTTTCCATTTCCAAAATTACCACGTCCCATTTAGCTAATTCCTGCACTTTAGACTCGGTCAAACTCCAATCCTGATAATAGTTAGCAAGATTTGGCGCTGCCACCGAACGATTTTCGCCTGCGGCCAGGGGGAAGGCAACCAAAATTAAACCAAGCATGGCGGCCGCAGCCGCCCGCCACCAAGCCAACCGGGCTTGCCCACCAGTTTTAAGGTGGGCCCCACCTTTTAAGCGAGTATGAATGGTGGTAGTTTTGGGCACAAAGTAGCTCAATTTGCTAAAAATGTACGTATTAGGTAATGGCCGACTATAGCATAAATCACCTCACATGTCAACCACTATCAATGTTTTTTTGGCTGTATTAAAACAAAAATTACCTTCTACCGCTGAGCCGCCAAATGATACCAGGCTTCATACGAGCGTACCATGCGAGCAACACCGAATTGAACCTGCGCCTGAGCTTTGGCCCCTACCGCAATCCGACAAACTTCGGACCAGTTATTAAAACACCAAGCCAGGCGCTCAGCTACGCCTTGAGGGGTGTTTTGTTTTATATAACATCCAGTCACCGCATCACAGAATAACTCAGCCAAGCCATCAACCTGATTTGCCACCACCAAGCGCCCCGCCGCCATGGCTTCCATCGCCACAATACCAAGGCCTTCCCAGCGCGACGGCATCAATAATACATCGCTCTGCTCAAATAATTCCGGCACCTGGTGTGTGGGTGGCACAAAAGTCACGCGTTCGGACAAACCCAGCTCATCAACCAACGTTTGCAGCTCGCCGCGGAGCGGCCCTTGGCCAACAATTTTTAAACGCCAAGGATATTGTTTAATGAGCGCCAAAGCGCGCAAGCCGATATCAAAACCTTTCTGGGGAACCAAGCGCCCAAGCATCAAAATACGCATTTCACTCAAAACAGGATTCAACGGTGGAATCGACGCAAAACGATTCAGCGCGATACCGTATTTAATAACGGTAATCGGTTTGGTAATCCGATATACCCGACGCATATAAGCGGCCACGGCTTCGGAACAGGCGGCATATCGATCACTCTGGTTGCGCAAAATAAAACGAATAAAATTACGCAACCCTTTTTCGCCAATGTTCAAATTATGTTCCGTAGTCACCACCGGCACGCGCAAACGCCGCGCCGCCAAGCGGCCCCATACGTCACCGGCAAATAAATGGGTATGCACAATATCCGGCCGCAACTCTACCAATGTCTGCTCCAAGCGACCAACCAAATCTAAAGCAAGTTTGCCGCGCTTAGGCACAATCTTCAGCCCGCAAGTTGGGTTGGTAATTTCTTCGGCCAGTGCCAACTGATTAGAGAAAGTTAAAATGGTAAACCGAAAATCGGTACTCGCCTGATTAACAATATCAACCACGCAGCGCTCTGCTCCGCCGAACGGCAGGGCGGGTAGGATATGAATAATATGCAAAGGTCTGCCAGGCATAGTTAATGATGCTTGCTTAATTTAGCCGCCGCCAACGCCACGCCAATTGGTAGCCACATCACGCTCGAAAAATATGATGTATTAAACATTTGAAAAGCGAACACACCAGCAAGCATGGTAATCATCAGCGGTATTAATAAACCATCTTCAGCGACCGGCGACTCAACCTTAAACAATTCGGCAAAAACAATTATTAAAAAAATAACAAATAACGCCAAACCAACGAACCCTTCTTCTAATAAAATTTTCTGTATAAATCCATGCGAGTCCAAAACCTCTCCATGCTCAATCACATAATCAAAGGTGTCGCCAAGCAGTCGCGTAAACATTCCAGGCCCATAACCATGCAAAGGCGACCGTAAGGTGTAGAACAAAGTAATGTCGGTTAACTGCCAACGAGTTTGGTTAGAACTGGATACCGTTGCTGAAGTTAAAAAAAGCCCCATGTAGCCAATCAACGCCAAAACCGCTATCAACAAAACAAACTGCGAGCCATGGCGAGCCTTAAAACGAAAATATTCCAAAAGTTGATGGTGAAAAAAATAGGCAATAACCCCCAACTCTACCATAAACGCCAACCAACCAGCCCGAGAAAGCGTCAGCAAATCAATCGCGATAATCAACCCCAGCGCCAAAGCAAATCCCATCCACCGCCGTGTCGTCTGAGGACCCTGGACACGTTTGAAGCGTTCACGAAAAACCAAATAAGCGGCGACAGGTATAATCGCGGTTAAGACCTCCGCTATTAAGTTGTGATTATAACCAAGGGGGGCAAAATCACCGATTTTATAGGGTTCGACGCGAATCCAACCAGCCTGAGGCACCACTACCAAAGATGACAGGCCAAATAAGGCGGTTATCACACCAACGCCGAGCCAAATCTTAAAAATCTTTAAAAGCACGTCTTTACTGGTAATCAAAGCGGCCGGAATCAGAACATACGCAGGGAACACAAACAACATCGAGCGCAACAGGTATTTAACCGAAGAAAACATCTGGTGTTCATAAGCCAAAATAGTCGCCCCGCCGCTGACCAAAATAAACAGGGCATACCATCGCATTGGGCGTAGTGTGGTTTTAAATTCCGCGCGCGAAAAAGGCAAAATTTTAATTCCGTACGAAACCAGAATACTAAAACCCAGCACTACAGCCAAAAAATCAACCACCGGCGCGTTTACTGAAGATAAATAGGCAATCTGCTTAGCCCAAGAATACTTAGCCAAGATCAAGTCCCACCCGTTAAAAAATCCTACCGCGGCCAGCGCATATAACCCAAAACGCAAATTAAAGAGGAAAAGACAAAAAAAAGTCAAGGCGGTGAGCCCAACCCCAAAAGTAAAAAAAATATCCGGTGGAATGAAAAAAAAGCCTATCGTCAGGGCTAAAAAGAGAACCCCTCCGAAATAGACGCGCTGCTGGGTGGTATGCGCGGAAACTGCCATAATAGCCTTATTGTACTACAAAAAAAGGCTTTCGTCTAAACCTGCGCGCAAAACGAAGTTTACAAAATCCACCGGCGCAATTCCCTAACTCGGGCGCGGTAATCGGGCACCGTGCGGCTAACTTCCGCCCAAAAACGGGCCGAATGATTGAGTTCGCGTAAATGGCAAAGTTCGTGCGCGACAATATATTCGGCCAGATGCGCGGGTAACAAGGCCAGCCGATAATTAAAATTAAGGTTTCCCTGTTTTGAACAGCTCCCCCAACGGGTTCGTTGATTTTTAACGCTAATTCGGCCAAAAACAAAACCATATACTTTGTTCAGCGCTGTAATGTTGCGCCGTACAACATCCCAGGCGGCGGAACGGTACTTACCAAAAGAATGCGTGCTGGAAGGAAGCCGATCGACTTGAGGGTGACGTCGGAAAAATTCAAGTTTCTTTAATATCCAGGGCATCTTCACCTTCACAAACAACCGGGCCATTTGCTCAGGCACGCGGTGCGGGACAGTCACCAAAACCGTCGCATCGGCGCGAACAGCGATACGCAAACGCCGCGCTCGGTAGCTTTTTTTAAAAGCACACGTGGGGTTGTCTGGACCAAAATGAGAAGTATAATCAACACTCATGTTATTTCTTAGCTTTTAATTGTACCGCCGCGACCTTTCGTTGGCTTTGATAATACCCCTCAACCCGGTCGCGATTTGCGCATATCTGAAACAGGCAACTTCATGATCGTTTACCATTCCCACTGCCTGCATAAACGCGTAACAAATTGTGGAGCCAACGAATTTAAATCCGTGTTTCAGTAAATCCCTGCTCAGTGCGTCCGATTCAGGCGTTTTGACCGGAACATCCGCGGAGGATTTAACAGCGTGTTTAATCGGTTTCCCGCCGACAAACTGCCAAACATACGCGTCAAACGAACCAAATTTTTTTTGAATGAGTAAAAATTGTTGAGCGTTTTTAATTGTCGCGGCCACTTTGAGGCGATTACGGACAATTCCAGGATTTGCGAGTAAACGAGCAATGTCTGTGGCATTATATCGGGCGATCTTTTTGGCGTCAAAATTATGCAACGCCTGGCGATAATTTTCACGTTTATTTAAAATGGTTGTCCAACTCAATCCTGCCTGCGCGCCTTCTAAGATTAAAAATTCAAATAATTTTGAATCGTCGTGTACTGGCACTCCCCACTCCTTGTCGTGGTACTCAATCATTAATTGGTGACCTGCGCCCGGCCAAGTACAGCGCTGTTTACTTTTTTCTTTTATACTCACATGATAATTTTTATTTTTTTGAACTTTTTTCTGCCAGACTAAACAACCCCGGCATTTTTGCTGCCTGCTGAATTACTTTCTTCAATGTCGCCAAATTTAAATCTTCAATTTTCTTAAAACGAACGCAGCTTTTCCCCACGCTTACCTTGCCAAGTTGCGTTTTAAATTTTTCGGCCACATACTGCTTGCCATCAATCGCGCACACATACAAACTGATATAATTTTTTTGGCTGGCCACGGCAACAATCGGCCAGTCGATAATTTCTTTTTTATAATTCTTACACTTAAAACTGCCGTACCCCGGCATATTATAAGCGAACTGGGGTTTTAATTTTGGCGCCGTTTTTTGAATAAATACATGTAAAAATTCCAATACTTCGCGGCGCTCTGGAGTTAACATCGCAAAATACTCTTTAATTGTTTTCGCCTTAACTGGTTTGAACATGTTCATAGTATCGTGATAAGGAAAATTTTTAACATACCCCTTTTCAAGGTTTTTAAGGCATTTACCGAAAAGGGGGCTCGAGTCGGGGCTGAATGGACACGGTGGACAGCATAAAAAGATGTGGCAGGATACGAGGCCGACAAGAAGTTCCTAGCCATTCTTCTGGGCGCAATACAAATCATTTATCCGTTTAAGAGTTGTTTTGTAGACGTACCCGGTGCCTTTCTGAATCACCCATGGTCCGAGCACGATTCCGGAATGTTTTTCCTGAAAATTCCGGACGGCAGCGTCCGTAGCAGCGTCAAACACGCCAGTGACTTGCAGAGCAAAAGACCCTTCTTGTTCCCCCAGAAACGATTGCAGCTTGCTGACTTCTGCCGGATCGTTGTTCCCGCCTTTGCGGAGATACTTGGTAATATGCGCCGGGCAAAAATTTTTGCTGTCACTACAGACAGAAACATATTGATTAAGCACAATTCGCTTTGGTACATTTAACGAAGCTTTCGGCTTACTAGAGAGAAGCACATCCTTCTCAACCGAACCATTGCCTAATAACTGCAGATGAACCGCGTAGCCGCCCCGCACCTCGGAATTCATAATTGTCGCGATGAACGACCGGTGGCCTTCATCGTTGACGCGCACAGAGAGATCATTAAAATCGTCATCGTTACCAAGTTCAAAATCATACCGGATAATAGTATCCGCCAGGATAGTCCTTTTGGCAAACTGTCCGGCAGTCCTGAGCGTGCCATTTGGGCTGACAGCATACAGGTTGTAGCCAAGTTCAGCTGGCGCATAACAATTTGCAGTATAGGGATTCGTCACTAGTGTCCAGTTAAAAACCCAATAGCTGAGCCTGTTTCTGGCCACTGCTCTGGGCAATTTGTATTGGCGTCTCCGTTAGGAGCTTACCTATGGGACTTTTATCGAATGGTGCAATGG
>JAHFHZ010000032.1 GCA_023246715.1 Candidatus Magasanikiibacteriota bacterium
CGCGAAAAGACGTTTCCCTCGTGTGACAATTTGCTTAAAAAACACAAAAACTCACTAGTCGTGAGTCTGGTTTAGTTTGGTTTAAAAAATTACTAGCAATGAGTTTCGTAATTCAGAGCTCTTAGGTGCGTTTATTTCGCACCTGGCGGTTGGCGACGGAGCGCAGCTATATGGCGGTTCGGTGGTTGGCTTGGTGTTCCTGGCCGCTTCGTACGTTTTATTCCGCAAGCATCGCTCGGCCGGGCTCGCTAAAACCGCTTAAGCAGATACACTTTTAAAAACAGGGCTCGCGGGCCTTGTTTTTTATTTTAAAAAAGAGATATTATTCATTAATATATTAAACGGTGCCCATGAAAAACATCTTACTCGTCTTACTGGCCACGCTGGTGTTAGTTGGGGGCGGTTATATGTGCTTAAAAAAATTTACCTTCGGCCGTAATCCTCCTGTTGCCACAAAAAATACTGCTAAAAAATACTTAGCGCTTGGCGATTCGTATACTATCGGCCAAGGCGTGAGCGAACAGGCCCGCTGGGTGCGGCAGATTGCTCCGGTGGCGACTGCAATTTTACAATCGCCCTAGCTATGCCAAGATTCCACTTAGGGCTCACCGCCGCTGAATTGGCTGTTTTCAGCAGACTTACTACGCCAATTAAAATCCAAAATTTTTTAGATTGTTTCCCCATTAACTGGGAAAAGCGGGGTGAAACATATATGTCGCCCCGGCGGGTGCTGGCCGCCCGCAAAATGCATTGTTTTGAAGGAGCGCTGATCGCGGCACTGGCGCTCTGGCTGCGGGGCGAACCGGCATTACTGATGGATTTAAAAACGAAAGGCGACGAAGACCACGTGGTAGCACTGTATAAACGCCACGGCTATTGGGGGGCGATCAGCAAAAGTAACCATGCTACCTTGCGTTGGCGGGATCCTGTCTACCAAACGCCGCGTGAACTGGCCTTGTCATACTTTCATGAATATTTTGCCAATAGCACCAAGCAAAAAAGCCTGCGTAGTTTTTCGGAACCGCTAAACCTGAAAAAATGTGGCGCGGGTTGGGTAACGGCCGAGGCAGATTTGGACGAACTGGCCTTGGCGCTTGACCGCTCTAAACACCATAGTATTTTTCCACCCAAAAATGCGCGTCTGATTCGCCCGGCCGACACAATGGAATGTCGCGCCGGACGCTTGGTGGAATGGAAAAAATCTCACCCGCGCACCTAATTTTGTCACCACAATTTTATGTCGACTGATGTCGTCTGGTCCCGCGCGTTTAACCACCTCCGAAGCCGCGCCGAGCGAACGATGGCGATCGGCGGCGGAGTGGCATCAACCATCGACATGGTGATTGCCGGCGCCGTTGTGCTGCTTGGCCGGGGGTGATCTCCGGCTTACCCCCCCATTGCCCCGCATTCTATACGCTCGGTACCGAAGACTATTAGTTGGCGAGGATTAGGTGGGTGAAGACAATCTGTCCTCTTTTGACCGTATTGCCAGGGTTATGTATAGTACGTAAATGTATTTATTAATTTGAATGCTCCGTATGCCTTCAAAACTGCCGGTTAAACACACTGCTCATTCTAAACGGTTTCTGTTCTTGAGCATGCTGATAGCCACGCTGACCGTGGCTGGTTGCGGAGCAACCAAACAACCGCCAGCTAGTCAACCTGCCGCAAATACCCCGGCCGAAACTGACAAAACCGATGATACTTCCGCGGCCAACCAAGCTCCTCCGGCCAGTTTACCGGTAGATACAACTAAAACCGAGATAGAGGTTGAGCTCGCGACAACGTATAAGAACGGCACCTACTCCGCGGTAGGCAGTTATGTTTCGCCAGCCGGCCCCGAGAACGTTGAGGTTGTGCTTACTTTAAAAAACGACTTGGTGATTGACGCCACGGTGGTGGGCAAAGCGACCGCCACCCGCTCCAAAACCATGCAAGCTGACTTTATCGCCCATTATAAAGAATTCGTCGTCGGCAAGAATATTGCCGAACTCACCCTGGGCAAAGTTTCGGGTTCTTCGCTCACGCCGCGCGGCTTTAATAATGCCGTAGATAAAATCCAAGCCGCGGCCAAAGCCTAACGAAGTTCTATGGCGGCGGAATTTGTTTTTGAAGCCATTGGTACGCATTGGCAGATTGATGTTTTAGACGAATTAACACCGCCTAATCAGGACATCCTGTTCAAACTGATCTGCGAACGCATCGCGATTTTTGACCAACACTATTCACGTTTTCGAACGGACTCTTTGGTAAGCGCGATGGCTCAAAAGGCCGGAACATACGCCTTGCCGCCTGACGCGGAACCGCTGCTGGCTATGTATCAGCGATTGTATCAACTCACCCAGGGGGCAATGACCCCGCTCATTGGCAGCGTGTTGGTAGACGCTGGCTATGATGCCGGGTATTCACTCCAACCTAAAACGCTTCGCAAACCCCCGGCTTGGGAAGAGGTGCTTGCCGGTGATTTTAAAAACCTGGTTTTAAATCAACCGGCTTTATTGGATTTTGGAGCCGCGGGCAAAGGTTACTTGATTGATCTTGTGGCCGGGATTCTAACCACACACGGCCTGACTACTTTTTGCGTGGACGCGGGTGGCGACATGCGCTACCAAAGTGACGATAAAAAATCGTTGCGTGTTGGCTTGGAAAACCCGGTTGATACCAACCAGGCAATCGGCGTAGCCACTATTACCAACCAAAGCATTTGTGGTTCAGCGGGGAACCGCCGAGCGTGGGGTGAGTTTCATCACATCATCAATCCCCACACGCTCACGTCTCCACGCTCCATTTTAGCGGCCTGGGTGGTGGCCGACAGAACCCTGATTGCCGACGCGCTTACTACCGCGTTATTTTTTGTACCAAGCGCGACGCTCCGACAGGACTTTAATTTTGAATATGTACTTATGCGCGCTGATCATTCTATTGAAAAATCACCAGGCTTCCCGGGAGAATTTTTTACTGCCTAGGGCTTTGTTTAAAAAAATAACCTTTACGTATTAAGCTTATTTTTTGTTCGCGCACTGCTTTTTTATACAGCCCAAGAGAGTGGGCTTGCGTCGCTGATCGCCATCGCGACGTACCTCAGCTTCTAGCCGACATCCTACGGTAGGTCGCGCGGCGCGACACTCGTGCCCTTTCTCGGCCGCGGCTGCCCTTGACCAGATTATTGCCTGTCCGTCAAATACACCTCTGTCTTTGGCACAAAAAAATACTCCCGATTCAATCGGGAGTATTTTTATCTTAATAACAAGCTGGAAACTCTTACTGGCATTTTTTACAAAGTCCAAAAAACTCTAAACTATGGCGCAGCACGGTAAACTTTTTACGCCGCTTAATTTCCTTTTCGTAGCGCGAGACGTCGCCGGGCAATTCAACATCTTCTATCTTGCCGCAAGCAGTGCAAATAAGGTGGTGATGGTGACTGTCCTCGGCCGAGGCAAGCTCATAGCGTACCACCCGATCTCCCAAACGCACTTCGTCAAGCACGGCTAAACGCACCAAATTTTCGAGCTGGCGGTAGGCGGTGGTTTTGTTAATCTTGATCCGGCGGGCAGCCAGCCGCGTTTGTAATTCTTCGGCGGAAAACGGGCTACTCGCCGCCGACAAAATTTCCAATAGGGCCCGCCGCACCAGCGTGACCCGCTCCCCCTGGATTTGCAGGCGACGAATAATAGTTTCGGAATGGTTCATAGAATACCGCCAGTATAACCGAGGGCGCAAAATAATTCAACCGAACAAATGACCCCCCGGAGTTTCCTGGGTAGTTAAAAAAGAACCATCTGTTTGATGGTTCTTATGAAAGCATTTTTTTAGTTACAGTCAACCTATCTTGATTGTATCAGGCCGCTCTATTTTTTAAGCCAGCCAACTGCTGGCGCAATACCACCTCTCGTTCCGGAGTGAGTACCCTGCCGCTTACCGGATCACGACGTGTTGCCAGGAACATTTCCAGTTGAGCGTGGCTTTCCATTATCGCGGCAATCCGGCGCTTTTCTTGTTCTGTACTCAGGGTAGTATTTTCGGTTAGCGCAGCCTGTCCAGGCTGTTTTTCTGCACTGCCTGTCACCGGGGCGTTTCTGGCTCGCTCTTTGGCTTGCTCTGCTTGAAAATTCCTAAAATCGGCTGATGGCTTGGTATTTCCTTTGCCAAAATACTGGTCGGTAGGCGAACCTCCGAGCAAAGTTTTTAAATGTTTTAGCGCTTCAAAAACCATAGGTATTTTTTATTTAACTCATTTATTGTTTTTACAAAATTCTATTTGTAATTAGCCAATATAATGAGACCGTATATTACCTGTCATTCCCGCGAAAGCGTGAATCCAAGCATGGTAAGCCAAAAACGTGAGTGTCTGGATTCCCGCTTTCGCGGGAATGACAATTGTGAAAACCCTAAATAAGTTCATTGTTTATTATTATACATCAAAAAATCATCCCCGTATAGAAACTTAAATTTTTTTAATTGTTTTGGCTGTTTGCAGAGCTGCTTCCATAGCCTGGCCCCCGCTGCTAAAACGGGCTTTAGCCTGCGCGGTGGTGGCAACGGTCAAAATACCAAATCCCACAGGGAGGCCTTCTTCCATGGTTTCACAAACCCCGCGCGTGACAATATCCGCCACATATTTATAATGATCGGTTTCGCCTTGAATGATCGCGCCAAGCGCCACCAAACAATCAAACTTTCCGGAATCTGCCAGGGCGGTGAGTGCTACCGGGATTTCCACGCAACCGGCGACGCGGTATACCTGCACCTGATCGCTTTTCATTTTATATTGCTTGGCTTTGGCCAAAGCGCTTTTTAAGAGCGCGCTGGTAATGTCACGATTAAACTCCGCGACTACAATCGCCACCCGATAACTGGCAGCATTGAATGGCTTAAAATGAGCGGTGGCGGCGTGTTGCATATTTAAAGATTACTTTTTACGAATTATTTTTTCAACGTATTTGCCAATAATATCAAATTCAATATTTACCAAATCACCCACTTTATTTTGGCCAAAAGTAGTGTGCTGCAACGTATACTCGACTAACGAAACACTGCACCAAGCCATACTACAATCAACGATAGTAAGGTTTACCCCGTTGAGGGTAATTGAGCCCTTGAGTACAACGTAGCGCCCAAAACGCGCCGAAAATTGTACTACACACATTTTGGCACGGCCGCGAGGGGTCATTTTTTTTATTTGCCCAACCGTATCCACGTGGCCAAGCACCAAAGCGCCATCCAACGAAGCGCCCAGCCGAAGCGCTGGTTCTAAATTCACTTGCGCAGGGACAGTTTTACCAAAACTGCTGACGCTTAGCGTTTCATCCATTAATTCGGTCGTGTACATTTTTTTGTTTACTGAGCGAACGGTCAGACACACCCCGTTGGTAGCGATGGAATCCCCCGGAGTAATCTTCCAGCCTATTGGACGATCGATAGACAAAAAAAGAGATCCAGAATGGTGTTCGGCTTTTTTAACCTTGCTTACTGCCTGAATTATCCCAGAAAACATATTCCCTCTATTATTTTGCTCTAACCAGAACCTACCTTAAAAAGCAAAAAATGTCTATAGAAACAGGGCTTTTCTAGTTTGGTGGCGTCTGTTTTTATTGACAACTAAACATCTCTGGGGTAGTATAGGCGCACTTAATTCCGTGGGACCCTGCACCACTGCGGGGGTTTGAACCACTAAGACATTTAAAATATGTCGAAACGAATGACGGGTTTGCTCGCCAAACTCGACCAAAATAAAACGTATAGCTGGGACGAAGCGCTGAGACTGGTACGCGAAACGAGCGGCGTTAAATTCGACGCGGGCGTGGAAGTCCACGCGCGCCTTGGGATCGACCCGAAAAAGGGTGAACAACAAATCCGCGGTACCGTTGTGCTCCCGCACGGCAACGGCAAAACCAAAAAAATTGCTGCTTTCGTAAACGCCGACAAAGAACAGGAGGCCAAAGATGCCGGAGCCGACCTGGTGTATGGTGAAGAAGACATTAAACGTATTAAAGATACGAGTAAGATTGATTTTGAAGTAGCGGTGACCACTCCCGACATGATGCCAAAGCTCGCCGCAGTAGCCAAAATTCTTGGGCCCAAAGGTTTGATGCCCAACCCTAAGACCGAAACCGTTAGCCCAAACATCAAAAAAATGATCGAAGAACTTAAAAAGGGCAAGATCACCTTTAAAAATGATGATACCGGCAATGTGCATGTATCGGTCGGCCGCGTGAGCTTCAGCGAAGCACAGTTGAAAGATAATTTTGCGGCCTTCATGGACGCCTTAAAAAAAGTTAAGCCAGCTACGGCAAAAGGCCCTTACATCAAAAACCTGGTGCTCGTCAGCTCAATGGGTCCCGCGATCCGCGTATCGGAGAACGCCTAAATTCTCAAACCATTAAAAAACCACCCTACTTTTGGGTGGTTTTTATTTTTGGGGTGCTGCCGCATAGCGCCCTTGCCGATACAGGACTGTTTTGCTACTGTAGGCGCAGTTATATTCTGCCCTATTATTAATTACTTGTTATGCAGGAAGCTCGTGAAACGTATATTTCTTGGGATGAGTGTTTCATGCGGATGGCACATGTGATTTCGGAGAGAAGCAAAGATCCCTCTACCCAGGCCGGGGCGCTAATTGCGACGCCCAATAACGTGGTGGTTGGCCTGGGATACAACGGCTTCCCGCGCGGAGTAGATAACGATGCCCTGCCCTGGGAACGCGAAGGTGATTTTTTAAACACCAAGTACGCTTACGTCTGTCACGCCGAAGAAAACGCGGTGTATAACGCCAACACGCGAACGCACGGTTGTAAAATTTATTGCACCTTGTTTCCCTGCAACGAATGCGCCAAAACCATTATCCAGAATGGCATTACCGAAATGATTTACGAAAGCGATAAGTATCACGACGTACCGGCGTTTATCGCGTCGCGACGGCTGTTTGACCGCGCGGGCGTGCGCTGCCGCCAATACTTATCGGATTGGAAAAACGACGAGCTCCCAAACTAGCTCTCGGGATTTACACACTTCGTACTATGGCCAACAAAATAATCCTCGGGCTCGTCGGCGAAATGGGGGCCGGCAAAACTACCCTGACCAACTATCTAAAAGAGCGCTACGGTGCAGTCTCTTTTCGATTTTCCACCATGTTGCGCGATGTGCTACAGCGGCTGCATATTCCAGAAGAGCGGGCGACATTGCAAAAATTATCCACGCTTCTGCGCCAAGAATTTGGTGACGACTTAATGAGCAAGGTAATCGCGGGCGACGCCAAAAATTCCCCGGAACAATTTATTATCACCGAAGGCATCCGCCGACCAACTGACATGACCTACCTGGCAGAGCTACCCGGCTTTCATTTAGTAGCGCTTACGGCGGAATCACGAACCCGCTTTGAACGCATCACCGCGCGCGGCGAGAATCCCGACGATCGCACCAAAACCTGGAAAACCTTTCAAAATGAAGCGCGGCAAGAAGCCGAGCAAGAAGTATCGGGCTTGATACAGCGCGCGGAATTACTCATCGATAATAACGGCTCAATCGAGAACTTGTACCTCCAAGCAGATGCGTTGATGCAAAAATTAAACGCTTAGGATATGCCCATGCCGATTAAAATTAAACGCTTACACCCCGACGCCGTACTGCCGGATTACTCACATCCGGGAGACGCAGGGCTTAATTTGTATGCCGTGGAAGATGGGGCGATCGCGCCGGGCGGGATGGCTCGTTTTAATAATGGCTTTGCTCTGGAAATGCCGTTTGGATATGTGGCGATCGTCAAAGATCGCAGCAGCATGGCAAAAAATGGCTTGCACTGCCTGGGCGGCGTTTTTGATGCTGGCTACCGGGGGGAATATAATGTACAATTAATTAACCTTGGGGCGGAGCCGTACGAGGTTAAAAAAGGCAATAAGATCGCCCAATTAGTGATCCTGCCCGTGGCCGAAACGGTGCTGACCGAGGTTGCAGAATTAAGCGAAAGCAGTCGTGGGATGGGCGCGTTTGGCAGTACGGGAAAATAAACTCAGCAACTTAAAAAAAATTATTCCTTTAAACTTAACCCCTATGAATGAGTTTCGCGGACCCCGGCCAGAGATGCCGATTACAGACGAAGACGCTTTCGTCCCTCTCGAAACTCTACAAAAAATCCGCAAAAACGCGGGGGCTGATGGGTATAAAGTGGTAGTTGCCAAAGAAGCCGCTGGTCATATAAAAGCGCCAGAAAAACCAGAAATTATTCTAGGGGTTGATGAATTGGAAGAATTGGGCAAAGCAAGCGACTTTGAAGTTCTGTCTGACAATCCAAATGTGGTGGTGGAAGGAAAACAAAAAACAGCTTAAACTAACTTGGTATGCACCAGTATCTTGATATTGTCCGGCATGTACTGGAACACGGCGAAAAAAAATCTACCCGCCAGGGCACCGACGCACTTACTGTAGCCGGTGTTCTTTTTGAGCACGATTTGGCCAAGGGATTCCCTCTCCTCACGACCAAAAAAATGCCTTTCCGGCTGATTGCCACGGAATTGGAGTTTTTTATCAAAGGTACTACCGATAAAAAATGGCTCCAGGATCGCAATAACCACATCTGGGATGAATGGGCCAGCCCGAAAAAAGCCCCCTATGGCCACGACGCGGCCGCCAAACAGAAGATGCTTGAAGAACGCGATCTTGGACCCGTGTACGGGTTTCAATGGCGGCATTTTGGCGCTCCGTACACGAGCTACGACACCGATTATACCGGCCAGGGCGTGGATCAGTTAAAACGTCTAGTAGAAGCCCTTAAAACCAACCCTAATGATCGGCGGATGATCGTAAATTCCTGGAACCCCACTATGCTCGGCGAAATGGGGCTGCCGCCCTGTCATTACTCATACCAAGTTACGGTGATTAACGGGCGGTTAAATCTACTCTGGAATCAACGTTCGGTCGATACGATGCTTGGGCTGCCCTTTAATATTGCCAGCTACGCCCTGCTGTTGCATTTGTTGGCCAAAGAAACAGGATTGGCCGAAGGCAAACTGGTTGGTTTTTTGGCTGACGTGCATATTTTTGATAATCACATCGCCGGAGCCAAAGAACAACTTAGCCGCGACCCGAGTTTGTATCCCCTGCCTCGCTTAGTTACCGACAATTTTACTTCGATTTTCGACTGGACCGCCGAACACAGCCGGGTGGAAGGCTACCAAAGCCACCCCCGGATTGCTTTTGAAATTGCCATATAACTATGTCGATCATTTTGGTTGCTGCCGTGGCCAAAAACGGCTGCATCGGCAAAGGTGGAACCTTGCCTTGGCACATTCCCGAAGATTTGGCTCATTTTAAAAAATTGACGACTGGCAAGATTGTACTGATGGGGCGCAAGACCTGGGAATCGTTGCCCGCAAAATTCCGCCCCCTGCCCGGGCGAAAGAATATCGTGATCACCCGGCAGGCTGATTTTGCGGTTCCCGCCGGAGTAGAACTACACCACAGCGTGAATGCGGCTCTGGCCAAACACCACACCAGTACTGTGAGCGTGATCGGCGGGGCCGAATTATACCAACAAACTATTGATTTGGCCGACACGCTCTACCTGACCGAAGTTCACAGAACCGTGGAAGGCGACGCCTTCTTCCCTCCTTTCGACAAAACAATCTGGCAGGAAACCAAGCGAGAGAATTTTCCGGCCTACTCGTTTGTCACTTATACGCGGCGGGGTTAAATACAGTAGTATTTTCAAACATGTTTATCATGGTAGACGGCATAGACGGCAGCGGTAAAAGCACCGTAATTGCCGCCTGGAAAAACCACCTGGTTGCCGAAGGTAACACGGTTTTTGATTTGAATGCGTACGCCAAGCAACACGGGCACTACCCTGAGTTGGCTGAATTGCGAGCGTATGATTTTGTGTTGAGCGGCGAGCCGACTTATGCCGGCATTGGCGCGGTTATCCGCCACGAGCTTATCAAAACCGGCACCAGTTACTCCACCAAATCTATTGCCGAAGCGTACGCCCTTGATCGGCTCATGCTTTACACCACCTTGCTCATCCCACTGCTTGATTCCGGAGTCGGCGTCATCCAGGATCGTGGGGTCAGCACGTCGCTGTGCTACCAACATATTTCGACCAACCCCCAAGGGATTGATTTTTTAACCACGCTCGAAGGGAACGCCTTGGCGCTCCAACATCGCCCCGATTACCTGGTATTGCTCAACACCCCACCCTCTGTCGCGGCCACGCGGCTCACTACCAGAGCGGAAAAACAAGACAACGTGATTTTTGAACGACTGGCTTTTTTAGAAGAGTCCGCCGCTTTTTTCGCGGCCGACGAGTATCGAGATATTTTCCGTTCCCGGGGCACGCAGATTCATTCGTTGGCAGGCGACACGAAAATTGATATACTACAAGAACAGGCAATTGTTTTGCTCAATCAATTTTTTAAGCGTTATTAGCTATAACCCCGCCACCATGCTTATCACGAGCGCTCAAATTATTCGGGAAAGCCTCTCGCTTTACCGTAAACAATGGAAAGTGCTTTTTATCTACGTGATTCTTTTTGTCGTGGTGCCACTTGGCTTTATTATCGGGGCTGGCATTGTGATCGGTTTGCTGGAACGATTTTTAGAAATTTCGCGATTGTTTCAAGTAATCCTGCTCTTAGCCGCCGGGCTATTCAGCCTGGTATTAACCATGTGGGTCTACGTCGCGATGGCCACTGCCGTTCACCACCTGATTGCCGGGCAGGTTCCACCGAGCGCCCGACGGCTCCTGACCGAAGCCAAACCGTTACTGTGGCCCATGATTTACACCAACGCGGCGGTACTATTTTTAATTCTTCTGGGGACTATTCTGTTCATCATCCCCGGTTTCATGTTTTTGGGTTGGTATTTTTTTACTTCGCTGTGCGTTATATTTGATAAAGAACGCGGCCTCAAGCCTTTGGCGAGCAGCAAAAATCTAGTGATTGGCCGGTGGTTTATGCTGGCTTGGCGAGTTGTTGCCCCAGTGACTTTTTTTGCCGTAGTGGTTAATTTGTTGCAATGGTTGATTCTTATTCCTCTCATTTATTTTGCGCGGCTGTCTACGTGGAGCCCCGAAGCGATAGATGGGATTAAAGACCTGGTTAGCACAATTTTTTACCTACTTCTTTTGCCGCTAAACACTGTAGCGATCGTATTGTTATACTTTAGCGCCAAAGCGACCCCTACTACTCCTAGCCACTTAACTCCTCCCGCCGCACTATAAAGAAAACCCCGGCTGCTGGCCGGGGTTTTTGGATTGATTATTTGCCAAGTAGTGGCAAATTTGTTATTGATACGTTTATCTTTCGCTTATTAAACAGAGCCGTATGGCGAACTATACCCCGATTATTGGTCTGGAAATTCACCTGGAATTAAAAACTGCCAGCAAAATGTTCTGTGGCTGCAGCAACGATCCCGAAGCCGTCCTGCCTAACACGAACGTCTGCCCAGTTTGCTTGGCCCACCCCGGTAGTTTGCCCGTGCCAAACGCCAAGGCGATTGTTGGCGCCATTAAAATTGCTCACGCCCTTGGTTGCACGATTAATACGGTAAGCAAATTTGACCGTAAAAATTATTTTTACCCGGATCTGCCCAAAGGTTACCAAATCTCACAATACGACCAGCCAATTGGTGAACATGGAAAGTTAATTTTGGAATTTATCCCCGGCAAAAATACCCGCTCCGAAGCGGTAATCGGCATTACT
>JAHFHZ010000033.1 GCA_023246715.1 Candidatus Magasanikiibacteriota bacterium
GGCGTACCATTAGTGGAGATCGTCAGCGACCCGGATATTCAGAGCGGGGCCGAAGCCAAAGCCTACTGCCAGGAGCTACGGCTTATTTTTCGCACGCTCGGGGTCAGCGACGCGGATATGGAAAAAGGCCAAATGCGCTGTGAAGTAAATATTTCCTTGCAGACAGAAGGTGCTTTTATCATCGAAAGCGGCGTGGTTAAACCATTGTCGGGCCAGGTGCTTAATCCTAAAGTGGAAGTAAAAAACATCAATTCATTTCGAGCCGTTGAAAAAGCGGTGGAGTTTGAAATTACCCGCCAAACAGTGCTGCTCAATGCTGGCACGCCCTGGCAACAAGAGACACGCGGTTGGAGCGACGAGGGCGGAGGAAAGACCACCCACCAACGCTATAAAGAAACGGCCGCGGACTACCGCTATTTCCCCGAACCGGATATCCCCCCTTTTCACCCCGCGGAGCTGGACGAACCTCTGCCGGAATTGCCCCAAGCCAAACGGCGACGATTTAATACCGAATACGGCTTTTCGGTAGCCGACGCTGAATTACTCGCCGCCGACCCAGCCTGGGCAAACTATACCGAAGCAGTGATGAGCGAGCTGGTAGAGTGGCTACATGATTTGCCCGAAAGCAAATCGAGCACCACCGAAATTCAAGAGAACAAAAAACAACAACTGGCCCGCTTGGCGGGCGGCTGGCTCACGAGCAAATTAACTGGAGCGATGGCTGAGCGGAGCATTCATATTCGGATACTCAAATTGAAACCAGAAAATTTTGCCGAACTTATCGCGTTAATTTTTACCAACCGCGTTAATTCCACCAATGCCCAAAAAATCCTACTTGAAATGCTGGATTCCGGGGTGGATATGGACCCCACGCATTTAATGGAAGAAAAGGGTTATGGCCAAGTAAGTGACGCTACCCAATTAGGAGCGGTGGTGCTTGATGTAATGAAAAACTATCCGGCGCAAGTCGCGCAATTTAAGGCGGGCAAAGAGCCGATTATTAAATTTTTAATGGGAATGGCCATGAAATCAACCGAAGGCAGCGCAGACCCGGTGGTGGTGGAGCGCCTGTTGCGCGAACAGTTGGCCAAACCAATAAACGATTAAAATGTGCATAACCCCCTTTGACCCCCTCTCCAACGCCTGCTAAACTGCATCAAGCTTATGCAGTACCCCATCCCCGATACAATTCACCATACTCATCACTAGGGCCGCCCCGAAAGGGGTGGTATTTTTTTGTAAATGTTTGGAATTTAGCCTTCACTATTACCATGACAATGCAAGCTTCATCATTACTACTCAAAAACAAAACCGTTTTTCCCGGTTGGAGTCCGGCGTGGCAAAAAAATAAGGTTTTTTCGGGTGAAGTTGTTTTTAATACCGGGATGACTGGTTATGTGGAATCCCTAACCGACCCCTCATACACGAATCAAATTTTGGTTTTTACCTACCCGCTGATCGGCAACTACGGGGTACCTGGCCCGAGGCGTTGGGAATCAAAAAAAATTCATGTGTCTGGCGTGGTAGTGGGCAGCGCGGTAGAAACTTGGAACCACTACGAAGGGCGCGGTTCGCTGACCAGTTGGTTGCAGAGCCAGCAGGTTCCACTGATTACGGGCGTTGATACTCGCGCGCTCACCAGAATACTACGTGGGCACGGCACGATGCCGGGGGCAATCGTCAGCCACGCCAAAGGCGCTCCGCGACTGCCGATATTTAACGATGAAATTGGCACGGATTTGATGAAGGCGGTTAGCATCAAACGCCCCCGGATATATGGCAGTGGCCCCAAAAAAATTATTGTGGTTGATTGTGGAATGAAAGAAAACATCATTCGCAGTTTGCTGCGCTTCCCCGTTACAATCAAACGCGTCCCCTACGACTACGACTACACGCGAGAATCTTTTGACGGCCTATTCGTATCGAATGGCCCGGGTGATCCGGCCGATTGCCGAGCCACCATCGAAATTCTGCAAAAAGCGCTCTCGCTCAAAAATCCACGCCCAATTTTTGGCATTTGCTTGGGCTCACAACTGCTTGCGATCGCGGCGGGCGCTAAAACTTACAAACTACCCTTTGGGCATCGTGGCCACAATCAGCCCTGTTTAGAACTAAACACTGGCCGTGGCGTGGTCACCAGCCAAAATCATGGCTACGCGGTTGATGAAGCCAGCATCCCCGTTGGGTGGCAGGTTACTTATCGTAATTTAAACGATGGTTCGGTAGAAGGTCTGGCCCATGCCACTCAGCCATTTTTCTCGGTCCAATTCCACCCCGAAGCGGCGCCAGGGCCAACTGATACCAAGGATTTATTTGAAAAATTTTTTGCGCTTTTGTGAAGAGAATTAAAGATACAATTAAAAAGGTTCTTTTGCTGGGGTCCGGCGGCCTGCGCATTGGCCAGGCTGGTGAATTTGATTATTCCGGCTCGCAAGCAATAAAAGCTCTGAAGCAGGAGGGTATCCGGGTGGTGTTGGTGAATCCCAATATCGCTACTGTGCAAACCGACCAGGGCGCGGCCGATACCTTGTATTTGGAACCGCTTAACCTAGCGACAGTTACCAAAATTATCGCCAAAGAAAAACCGGACGGCATCCTATTGGCCTTTGGCGGCCAAACCGCGCTTAATTTGGGTTTAGCGCTCGAAGCTAAAGGAGTTTTAAAAAAATATGGCGTACTGGTACTCGGTACCCCGGTAGCGAGCATCCGACTCACCGAGGATCGAGAGCTCTTTAAAAGAGCCCTGGAATCAATCAACATCAAAACACCTTTTAGTTTTGCCGTAACCACCACCGAGGAGGCGATGCGTTCTGCTAAAAAAATTGGTTACCCGGTAATGTTACGCGCGGGCTACTCTCTGGGCGGCCTCGGCTCGGGAAAAATTAGTTCCGAGCAGGAACTGAAAACGCGCGCGGCTGAAGCGCTGCACAACGCTCCACAAATTTTGATCGAAGAATACCTGGCTGGGTGGAAGGAAATTGAATACGAAGTTATCCGCGACAAGAGTGATACAACCCTCGCGATCTGCAACATGGAAAACATGGATCCGATGGGCATTCATACCGGCGAAAGTATTGTGGTCGCCCCCAGCCAGACGCTGACGAATAAGGAATTCCACCAGCTACGAGAAGTCTCTCTGGCGGTGGCCCGACGAATTGGGCTGCTTGGCGAAGGCAACGTTCAATTTGCTCTCAACCCCAAAAATGGCGATTATCGCGTGATTGAAATGAACGCGCGGTTGAGCCGCTCGAGCGCGCTGGCGAGTAAGGCCACGGGTTACCCGCTGGCCTATGTGGCGGCTAAGCTGGCGATCGGCAAGCGGCTAGCCGAAATTCCTAATAGTATTACCAAAAAAACTACGAGCTGCTTTGAACCGGCCTTAGATTATATTGTGGTTAAATTTCCGCGCTGGGATTTAATTAAATTTCAGGCCGCCAGCCGGGTAATCGGCAGCGAAATGAAGAGTGTCGGCGAAGTCATGGCCATTGGGCGGAGCTTTCCCGAAGCGCTGCAAAAAGCGGTACGCATGCTTAATATCGGCGGCAGCGGGCTGACCGACTACCCACACACAATTGCCGACGCCCCCGATGAAATAGGGCGCGCCACCGACCGGCGATTATTCGCTATTTACCAGGAATTGCGCTCAGGCACGAGCGTCGCTACTATTGCCGATTGGTCGCAAATTAATCCCTGGTTTTTGGAACAACTCGCGAGCGTAGCCAGCTTTGAAAAAAAATTACGGCGTTCTAAATTGACAACAGAATTGCTCCGCTCGGCCAAGCACTATGGTTTCTCGGACAAAGCAATCGGGCAACTGCGCCGCCGGAGCGAAGAATCTATCCGCCAAGCGCGGCTAACCGCAGGCGTTATACCAGCAATTAAACAAATCGACACTCTGGCCGGCGAGTTCCCCGCCGAAACAAACTATTTATATACTACCTATCACGCCAGTGAACACGATATTGCACCCAGTCAGTCAAAGCCGCTGATTATTTTGGGTTCGGGGCCATATTGTATCGGGTCGTCGGTGGAATTTGATTGGTGCGCGGTCAATACCGCCCGCACGGCCCGGGCTCTAGGACGCCAGGTGGTGATGATTAATTCTAACCCCGAAACTGTTTCGACTGATTACGACGAATCAGACCGGCTCTACTTTGAAGAGTTAACTCTGGAACGAGTCCGTGATATCGCTGATTTTGAAGGAGCCGACGGAATCGTGGTTTCGGTTGGCGGCCAGATTGCCAATAACCTGGCGTTACCCTTGGCGCGTTTGGGGTACGCGCTCCTGGGCACCGCGGCCGAATCAATTGATCAAGCCGAGGATCGTGAAAAATTTTCTTCATTGCTCAACAAGCTCAACATTGATCAGCCTGACTGGGAAAAGGTCTCCACCGCACCTAAGGCCGAATCCTTCGCGCGGCGAGTCGGCTATCCCATTTTGGTACGCCCATCATACGTGCTGTCTGGGGCGGCCATGCAAACAATTCATTCGCCCGAAAAATTAGCGGAGTATCTGCGGTCGGAAGGTATTATTTCCCAGGAACATCCAGTTGTTATTTCCCAGTTTATTACCAATGCCAAAGAACTCGAAATTGACGCGGTGGCCGCACATGGCCAGGTGATTATCGAAGCAATTTCGGAACATATTGAAAACGCGGGAGTCCACTCCGGTGATGCCACAATCGTACTACCCCCACAACGGCTATACCTGGAAACGATCCGCCGCGCCAAACAGATTACCCGGCAAGTAGCTGCGGCCCTTAAAATTTCCGGCCCCTTTAATATTCAATTTATTGCCAAAAATAACGACCTGAAAGTGATCGAGTGCAACCTGCGCGCCTCGCGTTCATTCCCGTTTGTCTCTAAGGTAACCGGCTATAATTTTATTGATCTGGCCACACGGGTGATACTGGGAGAACCACTGCCACAGCGAACCTTTGAAACGCTTGAATTAGATTACGTGGCAGTTAAAACACCACAATTTTCATATAGCCGAATCAAGGGGGCCGACCCGGTTGCCCGCGTGGAAATGGCCTCCACGGGCGAAGTGGCGGTTATTGGCAAAAACTACCTGGAAGCATTTTACAAATCCTGGCAAGCAACGGAGCAATTTGTTATCGGTAAACGGCTATTGGTTTCAATCTGCAACACTCACAAACCACGCTTGCTCGAAAGTCTGCGCATGTTGGCTGAGCTTGGTTGGGAACTATACGCCACCGACGGAACGCACGAATTTTTAACCAACAACGGCATTTCGGCCCGGTTTGCCAAAAAGGCCAGTGAGGGGGAGCCAAACCTGCTTGATTTGATCCAAAACCGGCAGGTTGACCTCGTGATTAATATCCCAAATGGCAGCGCCCGCCACGGCTTAAGCGGATCAGATGGTTACCAACAGAGACGCGCGACCATTGATCATCAAGTACCATTGATTACCAATCTCCAACTGGCCGAATTATTTTTACGTTGTTTAATCGCGTTTCATAACACCACCCTGCCGGCGCGCCCATGGCATTCATATATTACTCATTTAAATTAATTTTGTTGTATGCCCACCAACTTCCGCAACCGTGACATACTCTCTATTTCGGAATTTTCAAAAGCCGATATTTTAAAAGTATTGGAACACGCTCAACGCCTGAAGGCTGCTCGCCGACCAACCTTGTTGCAAGGGCAGGTGCTAGGGAGTTGCTTTTTTGAACCCTCTACTCGCACGCGATTATCGTTTGAAAGCGCGATGCAGCATCTGGGGGGTGGGGTAATTGGTTTTGCCGATCCGAACGCCACCAGCACCAAAAAAGGCGAGACTCTTTACGACACCATTAAAATTGTCAGCGGCTACGCCGACGTAATCACCATTCGTCATTATCTAGAGGGCGCGGCCAGGCGGGCGGCCGAAGCTTCGGACAAACCGATCATTAATTGCGGCGATGGAGCCAACCAACACCCCACCCAAACGCTGATTGATTTATTCACAATTGCCGAATGCCAAAAAAAATTGAACCGACTTAACGTGGCTCTGGTGGGCGATTTAAAATACGGCCGCACGGTACATTCGCTGGCCCAGGCACTGGTACACTTTAACGCCACGCTGTACCTGGTGGCACCCGATGCCCTCCAACTCCCCACTCAAGCCTCGCGCGAGCTGCGTGAACAAGGAGTACGTTTTTCTTGTCACCGAACAATCGAAGAAGTTATTGCGAAAGTTGATATTCTGTACTTAACGCGCATTCAGGAAGAACGCTTTGGCGACCCGTTGGATTATGAACGAGTCAAAAACGCGTTCGTGCTCTCCAACAAACAGTTGGGCCGAGCCCGGCCTAATTTGCGAATCCTCCACCCCCTGCCCAGGGTCCACGAGTTGTTGCCCGAGGTAGACGCCACCCCGTACGCTCAGTATTTTGAACAGGCCCATAACGGCCTCTTTGTGCGCGAAGCCCTGTTGGGGCTGGTTTTGGGCAAATTAAAATAATCCTTTCCTTATGAGCACTATTGAACAACAGCTGCAGGTTTCAGCCATTAAAAGCGGCACCGTGATCGACCATGTGCGCGCCGGCCAGGCACTCACCATCGTTCGGCTCTTGAATTTGGCTGCCCAACATAAAACCGTCACCATTGGAATGAACCTGCCGAGCCGCAAAATGGGCCATAAGGATCTGATTAAGGTAGCCAACTATGAACTGCCGCCCGAAGAAGCCAACCGGGTGGCGATTCTGGCTCCCGACGCGGATATTAATATTATCGCCAATTACAAAATAAAAAATAAATTCAAAGTGAGCATTCCTTCGCTCATCGAGCGATTGATTGTTTGCCCAAATCCGCACTGCGTATCGAATCACGAACCGATGGGGAGCAAATTTGCCACGCTTCATCGCGGAGAAACCGTAGCCGTTCGCTGCTGGTATTGTGAAAAAACTTTTACCCAGGACGAAATTGTGGATTATCGAGTGTGATATGCAAATCCGTACCTATAACGGCGAAACAACAGAATTTGAAGTATCTGTGCAAGGGTACGAAAATTTAGTTGCTTTACCCGCCCTGATCGATTGCCACGTGCATTTCCGCACGCCCGGGCAGGAACACAAAGAAGATTGGGGCAGCGGCGCTCGGGCAGCGCTCGCCGGTGGCGTCACCACTGTTTGCGACATGCCTAACAATGCGCCAGGCACTACCACCGCCACGCTCCTGCAAGCAAAAAAAAGGCTGGTTTCTGCTCAGCTCGCGGAGGCGGCAATACCACTCCGTCATTATTTTTTTATTGGCGCAACCCCCAACAACGAAGCCGAACTTAGGCGGTCGGTAGCGCAGAGTGTTGGGATCAAACTATTTATGGGTTCCAGCACCGGGGATTTATTGGTCCATAAAACTGTTGACCAAGAACGGCTCTTTGCCTTGGCAGCCGAACTCGGCTTGCCGCTGTGCCTGCACGCCGAAGATGAAACCACCATTCGCGATAACCAGGCGCAGATCCCCCATCCCAAACTAGCCGACCATTCGGTAATCCGTTCATCGCTTGCAGCTGTTCGAGCCCTCAGCCGCGCAATCGAATTGGCCGATCGGCACCAAACCACGATTTATGTTTTGCACACCAGCACCAGAGGAGAAATGGAACTTATTCGCGACGCCAAAAAATCCAACGTGCGTATTTTTGCCGAAACTACTCCACATCATTTGTTTTTGTCGACCGACGATTACGCTCGGCTGGGGACCAAAGCCCAAATGAACCCACCACTGCGCACCCGCGCCGACCAAACAGCCGTTTGGGAAGCCATTCACGACGGGACAATGGATACTGTCGCCACCGACCATGCCCCCCACACGCTCCAAGAAAAATCTGTTCCCTATCCCAACTCCCCTTCGGGAGTCCCCGGGATCGAAACGATGCTACCACTTCTTTTAGATGCCTCCAGCCGAGGCCTCTTGAGCCTGGCACAAATAGCAGCTTTAACCCACCGTAACCCCGAAAAAATCTTTGGTCTACCAACAAATACTGATTGGGTAATTGTAGATTTAGATAAAACCAAAATGGTTGAAAATCGATTTTTAAAAACAAAATGCGGTTGGTCGCCTTTTGATTCCCAGGTCTTGCGGGGTTGGCCGGTTTGTACCATACTGGAAGGACGACCTTATTATTTTTAGCCCTCGTATGGAGTTTGACCACCTGCGTGTTTTAGAGAATAAGCCGATTATTACACCCATTTCTTTGCTTGGAGTGCCTATCGACATTGGCAAAGACAACGAGGGGACAGACACCGGAGCTAACTATTTACGAAAAAATGGTCTGCTCGGCATGCTGGAATTTCTCAAAATTTCCTTTCAGGATCTGGGCAATATCCCCTGCCCAAAACGCGCCGAATGTGAGCTGAGCGACAAACGAGCTAAATTCATGGGGGCAATTATCCAGGTGGCCGAGCGCACCGCCCAGGCAGTGCACGACGAAATCAAAAAAAATCGCGTGGTAGTAGCCCTGGGGGGCGATCATTCCATGTCGTTTGGCACGATTGCCGGGGCGGCGGCAGCGTGCGAGGGTGATTTGGGAGTGATTTGGATCGACGCCCATGGCGATATGATGACGTATGAAAATACCCGCTCCGGTAATATTCATGGCATGCCCTCGGCCGCGGCGATTGGTTTTGGCCACCCGGAATTAGTAAATATTTTTAAACCGGGCGTAAAAATCAAAAAAGAAAACATGATATACGTGGGGCTGAAAGACCTGGATCAAGGAGAGGTTGATTTAATTCGACAAGAACGATTAACCGCGGTAACGACTTTTGATATTTTAACAAACGGCCTCGCCCCAGCAATTAACGCAATTGAAGGCTTAAACAAGCGCGTTAAATACCTTTGGGTTAGCCTGGACCTGGACGTGATTGATTTTGAATATGCGCCCGGCACGCCCATGGCCACGCCAGGCGGGCTCACCCATCGTGAAATCGTAAACCTGTGCAAATACATTGGTACAAGCTGCCCGGTAGTGGGCATGGATATTGCCGAGTTTTCTCCACGGCATGATCGTGACGACAAAACCAGCAAACTAGCCATTGAATTAGTCGCGAATTTGCTCGGCAACGATTATGGCTGGTATATGCGCTACATCGAGAGCGAAGAAGAGCGGAAATCAGCCTTAAAAAACTAACCACCTTTTGATATGAAAAAAGGTTCTTTTCGGGCCGCGGTTTTTGCGGTAGTAAAAAAAATTTCCAAAGGCAAAACACTCACCTACAAACAGGTTGCCGAAGCGGCCGGCCGGAGTGGGGCGTACCGAGCGGTGGGCAATATCTTAACAACCAATCACGATCCCAAAATTCCCTGCCACCGGGTAATCCGTTCAGACGGAAAAATTGGCGGCTATAACCGAGGGGCGGACAAAAAGAAAATTATTTTAAAAGCCGAAGGCGCGATTTAAAACTTGTATGACGCATACTGAACTTATTTTTCGGCTGTACGAAATTAACGCCGTGAAATTTGGTCAATTCAAACTGGTCAGCGGCATTACCTCGCCAATTTACCTGGATCTTAAAATGACGATAGCTTACCCAGACGTGCTTTCGGCGGCTGCCGAAGCAATGTGGCAACAAGTGGCTGATAGACAATTTGATTTGCTTTGCGGGGTGCCCTATACGGCCCTGCCAATTGCCACTGTAATATCTGTCAACCATAATAAACCGATGGTCATTCGTCGCAAGGAAAAGAAAACTTACGGTATTATCAAACCGCTCGAGGGTGTGTATAAGCCTGGACAAAACGTGTTGGTGGTGGAAGACTTAATCACCAGTGGTACCAGTATTTTTGAAACTATTCAGCCACTTATTGACGAGCACTTGCAGGTAACCGACGCGGTGGTGCTTATCGACCGTGAACAGGGCGGTCGGCAACACCTGGCAGAACGTGGCTACACGCTCCATTCGGTTTTCACCTTGAGTGAAATTTTACAGGTTCTGGCCAATGCGCATAAACTTTCGGCCACGACCGTTACCGAGGTAGCTGAATTTATTCGCACTCATCAGGTGTCCCCAATACAACGATAATATATGAAAACCTACCAGCAACGAGCGCTCGAAAGCAAGAATCCAACCGCACGGGCACTGTTTAATTTGATGGCCGAAAAAAAAACTAACCTTTGCGTAGCCGCTGATTTTACCAAAAAAAATGACCTACTTGCTTTTGCCAAGAGTATCGGTCCGGAAATTTGTCTTTTTAAAACGCACATCGACATTGTGGATGATTTTGACTGGGATCTAGTTACGCAGTTACAAAAATTGGCCAAAGAATATAATTTTCAGATCTTTGAAGACCGCAAATTTGCCGACATCGGCAACACTGTTCAACATCAGTATCGTGATGGAATATACCGCATCGCTGAGTGGGCGGACATTATTAATGCCCACACCGTACCCGGACCCGGCATTATTCAGGGGCTCAAAGAAATTGGTTTGCCGCGTGGCCGCGGCCTGCTTTTGTTGGCCGAAATGACCCCGGAAGGAAATCTGGCCCAAGGTGCTTATACCAATGCATCAATAGATATGGCTATTAAAAATAAAGACTTTGTGATTGGTTTTATTACTACCAAAAAACTGGTTGATGATGATTCTTTCATCAATATGACTCCGGGCATACAATTCGTGGCAACTGGTGACCATCTCGGGCAACGCTATACCACTCCCGAACAGGCTATTTTAGAAAAAAATTCCGACATCATTATTGTGGGCCGAGGCATCTATCAATCCGAAGATCCACTTGCCGAAGCTCAAAAGTATCGCCGGGCTGGCTGGGAAGCTTACTTACAAAGGCAATATTAAAATGTAATATCTACACAGTAAAGTAACACCCTGTTAATAAACTCAAATCGCATAGTTAAGTCGAGCGCTCTCAAATTGTCTGACACCCTGCAACTGCTGCAGCGGTGTTTTTAATTTCAGCCC
>JAHFHZ010000006.1 GCA_023246715.1 Candidatus Magasanikiibacteriota bacterium
CAGCAAAGCTCTGGCTGAGCTTGGTGACGTAGATACGGCACTGCGGGGCTTAGTTACAATGCCTCTTACTGTCATTCCGACCGATCCCGACCAAGAAGTTGGGAGAGTGGAGGAATCGCGGAAATCAGCGATCATAACAAATCTAAGGGATTCCTCGACTCCGCTGCGCTCCGCTCGGAATGACAATAATGTACGACTATCTACTTACACCAAACCTACCTCTACCCGCCGCGCCTATGGCAACGCGCTCATTAAGTTGGGCTCTGTGAACGAAGCGGTTGTGGCGCTGGATGCGGAAGTGAGCAACTCTACCTTTGCCGAGTTATTCAAACACAAATTTCCCGAGCGTTTTTTTGAGATGTTTATTGCCGAACAGAATATGGTGGGCGCGGCGCTGGGGTTGGCACGGCGGGGTAAAATTCCTTTTGTTTCAACGTTTGCAGCATTCTTTACCCGGGCCTCTGATCAGGTTCGGATGTGCCAATACTCGGGCGCGAACGTAAAATTTGTCGGTTCGCATTGCGGCGTGTCGATTGGCGAAGATGGAGCATCGCAAATGGGGCTTGAGGACATTGCCTTGTTTCGGGCAGGGCACGGCAGCGTGGTCTTGTATCCGGCGGACGCAATTGCGGCCGAGCGGCTGGTAGCCGAAGCGGCCGAGCAGGTTGGCATCGTGTACCTACGCATGACGCGCAAAGATATGGCGCTTCTGTACCAACCAACGGACACTTTCCCGATTGGCGGGAGCAAGGTACTCCGGCAAAGCGCCGCGGATCAGGTAACGATTGTCGCGGCAGGGATAACCCTGCACGAGGCACTGAAAGCTTACGAACAATTGCGCGAGAACGGCATCAGTGCACGGGTTATCGACCTGTACAGCATTAAACCGCTTGATAAAAGAACCCTCGAGCAAGCCGCGCGCGAAACAAAGGCCTTGATTGTGGTTGAGGATCATTACCCAGAAGGCGGGATTGGTGAAGCGGTGCGGAGCGCTTTGGCTGGCTGCCCTACCGCGGTATATTCTTTGGCTGTGCGTAAACTGCCGCGGAGCGGAAAGCCGGAAGAATTGTTGGCGTACGCGGAAATTGACGCGGTGGCGATTGTGGAAAAAGTGCGGGAAGTTTTGAAAAAATAACCCTTCTTCGTAAAAATAACTTCATAATTATTGGTACCTTTTGTAATTAAAAACTTTTTACCACCCTTTGTACGCACAAAGGGTGGCGCCTCAAAGCGCCGAGCGACGAGTTCACGGCCGTAGTGACAATGAATCCGAACTGGCTGCGCAGGTGGCAGCAGCTCGGAAACTTTTGGCGCCACCTTTTAGTTATAAAAGGTGGTGAGTAAAAAAACTTTATACTAAGGATCAAAAAAATAATCTAAAATTATAACCAAAAACACAACACCCGCCGATTAAGGCGGGTGTTGTGGTAAATCTGACACCAGGCAGGGAGAGGCACAGCCTCAACGATTGTTAACACCAAATAATTTTTAAGTCCGAAACTTTTTTCATTTCTTTATCCCTGGTAACCAGCGAAGCGTTGTACAAAAGCGCCGTGGCCGCAATAATCGCATCGGGTGTTTTGATTCCAGACGTCCGCCTGATACGCGCAGCTAATCTGGCAATAGTAGAATCTAAATTAATGCTCGTCAGTTCGCTTAACCATTGGCTAATAAGCACTAAATTGGCGGGGCTTAAACCTGCAAAAGACAGGGCTTCCATCTCGGTCAGGGTGGCAACAGCAATCGCTGAATCTTTCTTACGAAGTTCGTCTACTAACCCAACAACTTGAGGGTCATTTTGTAAATAATAAATAACCGCATTAGTGTCGAGTAGAATCATACCCACTCTTTGCGAATAGTTTTTTGGAATTTAAGACCGGAAATTTTTTTAGGCAAAATACCCCGAACCGACTGCCAGGAATCGGTATTTTTTGTGAATGCTAAAAATTCAGCTGGATCCATGTTGAGACGTTTTATTTTTTGTAGTATTTTTTTTTGTCGGGAGAGACTAATGGTATTCATAGGCACATGACTAACCTGAAATCCTACTATACCGAAAAATAAAGAACCTGTCAAAAACACAACCCGCCGATTAAGGCGGGTGTTGTGGTAAATCTGAGAACGGGCGACAGCATATACCCTATCAACGACGCATACGCCTAAATTCTGATGCGTCCAACCGAATATCGGCTAAAATTTTTTTGAGAAGCCCCTTGCCAATATCCTCAGACGCATGCAAAGGAACCACGGTGGTTCGCCCATCGCCCGGGTGGCGAAAAAAACAATGGCTGCCTTTTTGCCGGATTTGCTCAAACCCCAACGCTCGCAACAAGCGCAGCAACTTTTGAGAAGAAATAGGAGCCAGGTGCGGAGCCATGTTGGCTGATTAAAAAGTAAGCTCTAATTTTTGCACGCCATAAAGCTCATTTCTTGCGAGAGAAAAATTTTTATTACTGGATCGCTCCACCTCCAGGCACAGCCTGGCTACTTCTTCCAACCTTTCTAAGAGCGCTGGTATAGTACGAGCCTGGGTGTAGCAGCTGCGCAATGCCGGAATGCTGCCGATAAACCAGCCATTACCATCTTTTTCAATCAATACGGAAAGAGTATAGTGCGCTTTATTTTTTTTCATATATCTATGATATTGCAAAAATGTCATTCCCACGCAGCAGCTTCTGACCGGCGCCTTTTTGGAGAGCAACAATAAAATAGTCCTCGATCACTTCGGCCAGCTTAGCACGGGCTTGTTCGACTGAATCAGCTTGCGCATACGCACCCGGTAAGCTTTGAATTACAAAATGCCACACCCGTTCTCTCAAAAATTGCCACCAACTTCTGATAAGAAACGGGAACAATTTTTTAGTGGCTGCTCATAACTTAGTGTAGCGGAAAGATAATACTGTGTCAAAAACACAACACCCTGCCGGAGAGGCAGGGTGTTGTGGTAAATCTGACATCGTACGAGAGAGATTAACTAAAAGTCAGCTAAAATTTGTACCCTATAAGTCTACAAATTGTTCCACGGTCAACCCGGCATCTTTAATCAGCCGAACCAATAACCCTTTCTTGAGTTCTCGATGTAACGGGATAGTTAAGGAAGAGCGCGTTGAAGAATCTGGATGATGCAGCCGGATATGGCTCCCTCGTTGCCGGGCCATACTATAGCCTAGACGCTCAAACTTTTGTACGGCTTGCTGGCCTGAAAATCCGCCGAGTGTCGACATATTTTTTTAAATAGCCACACTATGCAAACTGATATTTTCAACTAATCGCCGTACCCGAGCACGGGGAACATCCTGTAAAGACAGGAGCACCGCTTCACGAATATTACGCAAGGCTTCTTCGATGGTTTCTCCCTGGCTGTAGCACCCCTCTACTACCGGGCATTCCACCCAGTACCCACCTTCCTCCGCCGAATGCATTACTACCGGAAAATTTCCAACCTGATGAACAGTTGTCATTTTTTTAGCAATTTTTTTAGTCATAGTATGGTTAATCTAGCAAACAAGGATATTGTATCGAAAAATAAAGAACCTGTCAAAAACACAACACCCGCCGATTAAGGCGGGTGTTGTGGTAAATCTGACACCGTGCGAGAGAGGCACACAGTCTCATATTGTAGGGTGGGCGGCCGCGGCGATCATCGTGATCGCCGCGGCGCCCGGTAAGTTTCTGCTCTGTGAAGGTGACCCTCGAGTTGGAGCAGATGTCTGCTCGAGGGTGGCGCCGGGTGTTGGCGCCTAGGGCCGGGTCTGCTAGGGGCAGCCGAGGGCGCCCGCGATCATGCCGCTGTTCTTGGCGTAGAGCGCGAGGTTGCCCTCGGAGTTGGTGTCCCCGGTGACGAGGAGGGGGTAGGTGGAGCCGGGCCGGGCGGTGTTCCGGATGTAGACGGTGACGTCGTTCATCCGGAACATGCCGGTCTCGCCAGCCCACCTCGTGGTGCCCTTGATCTTGCCCTTCACCTCGATGATCAGGGCGCCGCTGCCGCCCGAGCCGTTGAGGGCCGCGGGCTGGAAGCGGGTGCACGCCTCCTTCTGGGAGAGGAAGATCTCCTCGCCCGTGTCGGCCAGCGTGGTGTCGCCGCCGAGGTCCGTCGCGTGGTAAATGTAGAACTGGCGTTGGCCTGGTTGTAGAACTGGCCGGCGCCGGGCGCGGGGGCGACGAACTTGAGCGAGATGGGGAAGGTCGCCGGGGGCGGCGAGCAGGCGTTGGCGCAGGAGCCGCCGCAGTCGACGCCGGTCTCGGTGCCGTTCTGGATGCCGTCGACGCAGGTCGGCTGGACGACGACGGTGTCGGCGACGCACTTGGGCGCCGTCGGCGTGCTGTTGTCGAGGTGCGTGTTGGGGCCGCAGGTGGGGAGCTTCTGGCAGACGTTGCTCGCGTCGGCGTAGGTGCCCGCGCCGCACGTGATCGTGGGGGGCGGCGTGGGTGCCACGGGCTCCGGCTTGGTCTTGCACCAGCCGACCTCGCCATCGGCGACATCGGGGGCGCAGACCTCGTTGTCGAAGCAGACGGCCTTGGCCTTCGCGGCCTTGACGTTGCAGCGGCAGGACTGGATGACCTTGAGGGGAGACACCAGCCGGTCGACCGGCTGCGAGCCGTCGACGCACTCGGGCTGCGGTGCGCAGGCACCGAGCATGAGGGCGGTGCTCAGGATGAGGAAGGACTTGATCGCGTTCGTGCTCATCAACATTCTCCTTTTGTGCTGTCTGATTGATCTGTGAAGTGGCTCTACTGCGGCGCCTTGTACTCCCGGACCGGGAGCAAGGTGCCGAGCAACGCGCCGCTGCCCGCCGCCACAACAGCGGTGCCGGCCATCGTCAGCCAGAACCACGGCTTCTTGTAGACCGGGGTCGGGGCGGGCGTGACCGCGCGGGCCGTCACCGGCACCTCCGCCATCAGGGCGAGGGCCGGAAGCTGCGGGGCCGGGGCGTCGATGTAGAGGGCCTGGCCGGGCGCGACCCAGTGCAGGGTCGTCTCCCGCGCCTCCGGCTGGGCCGGGGGGGCGACGGGCTCCTGCGCGTGGGCGGTGAGCACGGTGATGGACAGGGCGGCGGCCGCAAGGGCCGAAACGAGAAAACGGGGCATGGTGTCCTCCTTGGTTCGCAATCAATACGCTGCTCTGGACAAGTTTTTCCCGTGCTTGGTTTAGCACTAAAAAACTGGTACAGGCGGTTATAGCGAGGTAAAGATAAAACTATGCGATGCATAGTAAGTATCTTTTCCCCCACTTCCTCTCTAAAGGAAGGGAAATAACTACCTACGGTATAACTACCTATACCAGTTGGATTGCTTGTCGTTGTAAAGGAGCGTACGGTTTTGTAACCGTCTTCTATCCACCAACGAGTGGTGAATATAAGACGAGTTCCTGCAGGACCCATCGGCAGCATATGAGCATGCCGTCGCCGTGGGCACTGTGCCCAGGCGTGGGGTCCTGCAGGGGTGATGTTCTACACTAGTCGCCTCCCCGGGAGTTGAGCCGGGGGCTCTGTAGCCGTGAGGGGCTACTTGCCGCCGAGCTGCGCCGGGGTGCGGAGCCCCTGGGCGCCGGGGGCGGGGCCGACGTAGGGCACCGAGGTCCCGGCCGGCCGGTTCACGACCACCGGCACGGCGCCGGGGGGCGCCTTGGTGACCGGGGGCGCCGAGGGCGCGGTGCCGACGAAGAGGCCGGTGCCAGCGACGGCCGCGCGAGCCGGGCGGCCGACGCGGGCGTTGAGGCTCGCGATCTTCTTGCCGTGCTCCACCAGCTGGCCCTCTTGCTCGTCGAGGATCAGGCCGATCGCCTCGAACTTCGCGTCGGAGTCGGCCCCCTTCGCGATGAGCGCGCTGGGCTTCGGCGCCTGGGCCTTCGCGGCCTTGGGGCACTTCGAGCCCTTGGCCTGGCAGAGCGCCTCGGCGACGATCGCCGCGATCTGGGCCTTGTCGGCCTGATCGAGGGCGTGCGCCGGCGTGGCGAAGCCGAGGCCGAGAACGAAGGCGGAACCAGCGATGATGGACTTGATGGACTTGATGGACTTCATTGTGGACCTCCAGTGAACGAGAGCCACGTCCTTCCAGAGCAGCATTGCTCGGCAGGACAGGGCGAGAGAGTAATCAACAACGTTGAATCTTCTCTTGCCCTGTCCTATGGTTTGACTAGTGTAGAATCAGTTTTAAAGAACAGGTACCTTCACATCCTTAGTGCAAGCAAGAATCCTCGATTCTTTATTACACTGAGCCGTTAAGGTCTGGTGATAAAAAAAGCCTCAATATCATAGAGAGGCAACTTTGTGTGGTTACGCCTGGTAAATGCCTCTCTAAACATTTATCAGGTTTTTTAGTGTAACAGATTAGTATAGCACGTTTTGGGGGTTTTGTCAAGACCTTAGCCTTAACCCCCATTTTTTCTCTTTACTAAGCCTTAAATTGTCAATTAGGCTGTTTTTTTGTTTTATCTTAGCCTTTTTTGCTTTACGCCTTCTTTAAGCGTAACAACACAGTATACCATAAAAATGTGCTCTTGTCAAGAGGTGCTTTGAGCTACAATCTCATCATTTCTCCTTGCCTACCAAGAAGCAATCATGTGATTTGGGGCTGTTGAAGGCCGCCCCGCGCCGTATTCTGAAGGGAATCCCTTCTACCTGTCGCCGCCCTAGCCTACCGAGGATTACTCCCCTGTCAGAACACGGTGCGGGCTAAGCCAGGAATCAGGTGGCGGTTGGGCCGACCCAGCCGCTCGTCCGGAGCGCGAACTCGCTGAACGGCTCCTTGGTGAGCCGATCGCTGATGGTTTTCAGATCCGGGGAGAACTGCGGCTTCGGCGGCAGTGCACGCCCGTACTGCCTAAGCAGCCGTTCGTCGCTCGTGATCGAGTCGATGATCGGCACGATCTGCTCACGGAAGCGCTCCTGCTGGCGGCCGGAGAGCACATAGACCGGCTCGGTTGAGCCGCGAATGTCGCGGGCCGCCTCGTCGAGGAGGCTGAAGGCGGTCTGGCGCAACTTGATGTAACTCGCCGCGAGACGAGGCGCGGCCTGCTCCAGGGCCAAGATGGTCGGTGCCGGGTCCTCCCAACCCAGCGTGATCAGCTCGGGCGGGGTGATGGTGAGGCGCTCGGAGAGGCGGACATCGATGCCGTAGTCGAGCCCCCACTCGGGCACGGTGATGCCGAGCTGCATCAGCCGGCGTTCGTGAGCCACGACCGCGAGGCGGGCCGGGTTGGCGCAGTTGTTCCACCAGGCATCGCGCTTCTGCTGGATCTGGTGGAGCGTGGGGAACAGGCCGTCGTCACCCCGGTTGATGAGCCCGGTGGTGAAAGCCAGGAGCTGCCCGGGGCAGGCACCCAGCGCGACGCGCAGCGTGCTCAGTTCAGCCAATTCCACGGGGGTGATGAGCGCAATGGCTACGGGATGGCCCTGCTCGGCCTGCTTGAGCAGATTGTTGTAGTCCTCGAGGGCCGCCTGGGTGAACCAGCTGGCCAAGAGAACGAACAACTCCGCGAACAAGCCGACGAGCGCCCAGAGGACGAAGATGAGCAGGGACGCCGGGCGCCGGACCACCTCGAACAGAGCGACCACCTTGGCCATCAGGCCGCGGGGCTCCTTCCACGTGCCACCGCTCTCGCTGACGAGCTGCGCGACACCCATGGAACGGATGCTCTGCAGCGCGGTGTCGAGCTGCTCGCGCTGCTCGCTGGCCAGGCGCACGAGGCGCTCCTGCCCGTCGCGACGCTTCTTGTCGCGCAAGGCGCGGAGTTCGGCGAGCTTGGCGCCAGCACTGTCTTCGAGCTCGGCAACTCGCTTCTGGGTGGCGCGGGCAGTGGAGCCCAGAGCAATCGAGGCGTAGGGGTCTGAGCTCCCAGCCTGGATCAGCGCGGTGGACTTGTCCACCTCCGCCTGGGCCTCGGTGCGGAGCTTCGCGAGTCGGGCCTCTTCGGCCACGGTGTCGGCCTCGGCCTGAGTGAGCACGCTGGCGTTCTCACGCTCAACCTGCTTCTTCTGCTCTGCGGCCTGCAGCATCTGCTGCTCCTGCTCGCGCTGTTCGCGGGCCGAGCGGATCTTGTCGATGTTGGCCTTCTCCTTGTTGGCGATGATCTGCTCGATCTCGGGCGCGAACACCTCGAGGGTGAAGGGCAACATGTTGATCGTGGCCGCCATGATGGCGGCGGCCACGCGGCCGCGGTAGGCCCAACGATGGGCCTTGTCCTTGCCATTCTTCATGATGAGGACGTTCAGATAGGCGATGAGGAGGGCAAAGACCAACCCGATCGGCACGGCTCCCCAGAGGGGCAACGCGTGCGCAAACAGGCGAGAAAACGCCCACCATCCGTAAAAGAAGACCAGGACAATGATCGCAGTCCGGGCCCGGAAGACTCCGGCCACAGTGGGGGTATATAGGGCAGTGGCCCTCCCCCACACGGCGAAGTCAAACGGGTCGAAGCTGCGCTGCTGCTGTAGCTCTTTCATCGGCTGTTTCTCCTGCACCTTGCGGCGCTTGTTCGAGCGATAACTGTTCCTGCCATGGTGATTTACTTTGTTAAATAAAACACAACAGCAGGAACAGTTGTTTGATTCCTAACTTACATTATTAAAGAACTTTTTCCCTATCTGGCCCAAATATGTTTGGAACAGATAGCGAAGCGACAGTCCGGCGGCACACGGGGGCCGGAGCTGTCGCGAAAGAGAGATGTGAAAGGGCTTGGGACCGAGCGCTGCTACTCGCTGTCGGGCGTGGGCGGCTCAGCGATGAGGCGAAGCTGTTCGGCATACCAGTCGGCGCTATCAATGGCCGTGGTCTGCGCGAAGCGCTTCTGGAGCCCCTTGGCCCAGGCGGCGGCCTTGGGGTGCTCGAGCGCCGCAGCGAGCTTGGTGAGCCAGAACTTGCCGCGGAGCTGGAACGCCTTGCAGTTGGCGATGCCGCCGTGCTCGAGGCAGCGGCGCAGGACGAATCCCTTGAGATCGTTGCCGGGATTCTTGCGGTAGAAGCTCAGCTCGTTGGGCTTGGTCGCGGCGTCGGCGGCGAGTATTCTCTCGTAGAATCTCTCAGCGCTCATGTCGAGCGCCTCGTAGATGTCTGCGATCATGGCATAGGCCTTCGGCCGCACCATTTCTGGCACCAGCAGGTGCACGTTCTTAACGATGGTGTCGCCGAAGCTCTGGGCGCTAGCATCTCCCTTGACCAGGATCCCGAGGGCGGCCTTGACGATGAGTCGCTTGACTTCGTCCCCGCCGGGGATGGACTCCTGCAGGACGTAGTAGATGTTCTCATCGCGCTCAACGCGGGTTTTCTCGTTGTCCCGATAGCTCCGCCCCAGGTAACTCTTCAGGCCGTTCCCCGCGTACGCTAGGGAAGCCCGCCAATCGGCGGCGTAGCTGATGTCCTTCGTCAGGTCGTTCTGATCTCCGGTGAGATAAAGCCAGCACCGGTTGGTCACCGGGTCGATGGCCGCAGCCACCTCCGGGTAGGCGAAGTTGTACCCCGGAGATTTGAAGGGGGCGGGCAGCGTGCTCGTGGGGAACGCGGGAAGGCTGGCGGCCGTGGTGTGCAGGCGATCGTAGATCGCGTGCACTGCGTCAATGGACCGCTCGGCTGAACGCCGGCTGTTGCTGACGGAAGTTGCCAGCCTGGGGTTGGCGGCCTCGGCCATGGCAAGCGTACAGGACGATCCCCACTGCGCGGAGGCCACGCGGCGCTTGGCGCTGTGCGCCTGCATGGCGTTCTTGGTGATGTAGGCGGCGACGGCAAATATGCAGCATATCAGGAGCACGTTGAGCCAGCTCTTGGGGGCAGGCTCGTTGCTGTGGAAGTGCTTGCTGTCCGACATCTTGACTCCTTCTGGTGGGTACGGTCGCAACACGGAAACCGTTCCGGGTGCTTTTTGGCTCAATCAAAATTTAAACATTGATTGCCCAAAAGGCACCCGGGAGTAATTTTTCACACCTCTCAATTGTAAAGAACGGTTATTTGGCTTAAATAAGCACAATTGTCCTTACTTTAGCCAAAATAACAAGCTAGTATAGCACATTTTGACGTTTTTGTCAATCGGGCGCTTTATTAACAAAAAACTACCCGGTTGGGTAGTTTTTGGATGTGTAAATTTGTTCTATTAGCTGTTTTGGGCCTTCTGTAACTGATTTAGGTACTCCCCGGCCTGCGCGGCGGTAATGGGTGGCTCTCCGCCAAACGGTTTGCCCGCAGCATCCAGGGTGTGGAGCTTATTATCGATTACTTTAAAGGTAATGTCACCCGTAACATACAGGCGTTCTTTGCCGGCCGCGGCATCGTAGATGCGTACCGCGTGGCCGCCGTTAGCCGTAAACGGCCCATCGGATTTCGGCTCCAACAAGAGTGCCAACTCTTTAGCGCCAAACTCTTTGGGCATACCGGCAATCTTTGGCAGCAGTTCTTTGGCCAAGGCTTCGGTATTTCCGCCGCGCGCCATTTGTTCCAAGGCGCTCAAACGAGCGGGATCCCCTTCTTGGCCCAGGGCCTGCTCGGCTTGCGCGTGCCAATCTATCAAAGCTTGCTTGAAACCATCTACTCGAGCGCCAAACAATGACTCGGTATCAATTTTTCCCAACCGATCGCTGATCGGTGAATAAAAGTTATTGAGGCGTTCCATGGCAATCCCCCGCTGCGCTTCAAGCGCTGCCCCGGCGGTTTCGAGCGCTTTGTCAAATGTGTCCGGCCCAGCCGTTTTATGCAAGTCATTACGCAGATTTCCACCAGTAGAACGATTACCAACATCTTTACTCCAATCATGCTGGTGCGGTTTGAAATGGCCAATCACTTTATCGGCCTTAGCAATCACGCGTTCGCGGCCAAAGGTCTGGTAATTCGTGGTTGGCGCCGACTTGTCTGGTACCCAATCCGTGGGAACGCGCAGGGCATCAATAGTTCCCGGGCGGGCGCTGGTTGGCCGAGTGGTAACATCTATAAGCGTTTGATTTTCGCCGAGAGGAACGGTATGAGTACCCCCGCCAACGCCTTTATGTTCTACTGTTAAAGTATGCTCAATAAGCTTGGCCTCACCGCTGCCGCCTAAAATTAATTTGTTATGCATTTCACCCGTCCCTCGATAAATACCAAGCACGCGCATATTTTTTGGAATCCGGACGTCGTGCTTGCCGTCGCTGGAAAGATGGTGGTTGGCCAGATCGGTACTTTCTTCGGCGCGGAAGAATTGATGCAGCGATTTATCCAGCCCGTTGGGCAATGAGCCACCACTCTGTTGAGCCGCGTGGACTTTTTCCGCTAACAGGTCAAGCGCCTTGCTTTCGTCTTTGCCTAAATGCAAATCTTTTAAATAACCCAAGGCACGATTGCTCACGTGCTGCTCTCCAAAGAATTGCTCGTCATGCAAAAATGCTTTAGCCTGGCCCACGTCATGTTTGGCCAGCTCCACAAAGATAGTTTTCTTGGTGTCGCCCAAAATATTTTCAACGGCCCGGCCGCCATGACTGGCTTTGAAGATAGCCTGCAGTGATTCATTGTTGGCCAAAGCAGGGTATTTTTCAAGCAACGGTTTATACCCGAGGTTAAATTCTTCTTCGCTGAGATGATGACTTTCTGCAAAATGGTAGCGGTCAAATGAGCCGCCGAGGTTTTCGGGAGCACTTTCAAGCTTGTTGCCCGAGCCAGAACCGGAACCTTTGGCATTATCAAGCCCATCAGGCCGGGGAGGGCTCACTTCAAGGGCGTTGCCGGAAGATCGGGTGCCGGTAGCGTGATGGTTGTCTATATTCGCCCCAGTTCCTGGTTTGTGATCGCTCACCAAATCCATTGCCCGACCGGCTTTTCCAGCCGCGCTGCGGAGCGCTTCGCCGCCATAATGAATACCGACAGCGCCTGCCGCGAACCCTGCTACGGCGCCCACCGCCTGGCGCCATGTGGTGGTTTTAAGCAACTGTTCTTTAATTCGGCGTTCGGCCGCGCTCAAATCAGCTAGGTCAGCATTGAGCGTGGCAAACATATTCTCAAGCGAAACGCGCCGGGCCTGTTCGATGTAAATCGTGCGCAAGGTGTGGGCCGTATCTAAACCGCGCACCCTGAGGCTGGTGAGTTGAGGCCCGTCGAGCACGCCAAGCGACAAGGTGGCGTTGAGCTGGTTATATAAACGGCGAATTTCGTCGCCACTCGTGCCCGCAAGCGACGTGGCAGTGGAATTAGTATAGTTACGAATAATATCGCGCGATTGGTTAATTTGACCTTCAAATTCCTGGCGCAGCGATTGTTCCTGTGCGCGACGATCGAGCATTTTGCCGAACTTGGCCCCCAGAATGCCGCCGACCAACCCGCCCATGGCTTGGCGCAGGCCCGGTACGGTGGAAATGGCCGCACCAATTGCGCCACCAGCCACGACCGATTCAATAACAATCGCTGCTTTTTCACGGTCTTCGGCAGAAGACGCACCCACCGGCAGCATATCACGCAAGCCGGGGATTTTTTTGAATACTTCCACGATCGTCGGATCTTTAGCGAGCGCTTCTTTAATCAAACGTTTCATTTCGGGGCGCGAATCAAGGCGCAAGAGAGCCCCCTCTAAGCGGCGTAAATTAGTTTCTTTTTCTACGCCGGCTTCAACAGTTCGCGAAGGATTGTTTACCACCGTGCGTTCATACTCGGTTTCAATTTCCTCGATCGCACGGTCGGCCAACGCCTGAGTATTGGCATCCAAGAGCGCCGGGGTGTAGGCCCGGTGGGCAGCCTCAAAGCTGCTATCACGCAAACCTTGACTGATGCATACCGCCATTTCTTCGAGCGCGCCTGGATTACGAAACTGCGCAATTAATGCGTTTTGCATTTGACTAGTTTTGGTTTCTTCTACGTGAATGCGGGCGGCGCTCAACGCTTCCTGGCGTTTTTTACCGCTCATCCAGCCATAGGCTTTTTTGAGGCCGCGCATCAAACCACCAGTGCCGGCAGTCGCGCCAACCGTAAGCGCCGCTCCCCCACCAAGGGCGGAAACAGCCAGGCCCACGCCGCCCACCGCGCCACCAACAACGGCCAAGTTAACAGCAGCCAGTTTAGCGGTTTCTTTGATGTTGGTGCCGAGCGTGTCTTTCCAGCTAATATTATTGTTAAACCAATTACGGGTTTCCTGCGTGACACTCTGGCGGATCAATTCAAGGGGTTTGCGGTATAATTTTTCCCGCCAGGCAGTGATGAATTCGTCCACGGTATACCCGAAGCCTTCCAGCAAGCGCCCGAATTGTTGGCGATTAATGCCCGTAGAAAAAACTTCTTTCATGGCCGCGTGGGCGCTAGTCAGGCTCCCTTCGGGCCCAGCGGTAATGATGTGATTCACTACTTCGGCCATCCGCACATCGCCGATCATACGGAACAGTTCTTCGGCGGGAATATTCACGACTGATTTCAGGCGGTCGCGTAAGCGCTCGCCTTCGGCTTTGGCCCCAGCGCGCTTTGTTTCGGCAGTGGCTTTCTTTTTACCGGCTTCGCCAGTTCTTTCTTGAGATTTATCCAAATTTTTCTGCCAGGTCTCAAGGCCGCTGGCTTCTTGATCGGCTTCTTCTTTCAGGCGTTCGGCTTCGGCCTGGTCGTTTCTGTATTTAGTTTCGGCGGCAGTACGACTGCGCGTGGCTTCACGCAATTCTTTCTCAGCTTGCAAAAGCGCAGCTTCCAAACTTCGAGTGGCAGTTTCCAATTCCGCGACTTCGTCAGGCAAATCAGCCTGCTCGGTGTCGGCGCGAGTAATTTTTTCCTGAACTTCGGCCAGCTTTTGTTCGGCGGCCTTTAGTTTTTCATCGGCCTTGCGCGCAGTGTCGCGAGCCTGGTTTAAGACTCCTTCGGCGGCTTCATAATCGCGTTTAGCCGCCCGGATTTCAGTGCGGTGTTGTTGGGCTTCGGCCAAACGGCGAGTCCATTCGCCAACTACGCTTTGGGCATTATTAAACGCAACGCCTTTTGTCCGCTCAGCGCTAATTGCTTTGTTCAAGTCACGGGCGGCTTGGTCGCGGCGCGTTTGCAGTTGTTCTTGTTGGCGCTGGGCCGTGGTATAACGCGCCACCGCATCATTACCATCTTTAAGCGCCTGTTTGGCAGCCGCAAAATCTTGCTGGGCGTCGGCGAAGTCTTGCTGGCGCTGGCCCAGATTAGGATTGTTGGGCTGGTTTTGAGCCAGATTTAAATTTTTTTGCGCCTGCTTAAAAGCACGCTCCTCGTTGCCAAATATTCGCTTTAAATCATCAATATCTACGGCGTTTTTAGCGGCTTCTAACGCTGGCAAGGCGGCTTGGCTCCCGGCAAGCTTAGCATCAGCATCGGTCAAATCCCGGCGGGCTTCGGTCAAATCGGATTGAGCAGTAATATGCTCGCCTTCGGCACGGTGAGACTCGCGCTGCAAATCATCTACTTTACGCTGTGTACCGGGAACATCAGTAGTGCCCTCATATTGATCAACCAAATCCTGATGATGATCTTTTTTATTTTTAAAATCTTGCTCGGCTGTTGCCACCGCACTATCAGCGCCCTGCTTGGCTGTTTCGGCCGTAGTCCGGGCGGTTTTTTCTGGGCCCGCATCAGCAATAATCAGCGCTTTTAATTCGTCAAATTGGCGCCTTTTAGCATCGTAATCGCTCCGCCCCTTACGCGCGGCTTTTTCGGCATCGCGTTTAGCATCTTTAGCAGAACTTTCCCGAGATTTCGTGCTTTCGAAGTCGCTCTTGCTGGCAGAGGCTTTTTCGGCAGTAACACGATGTTTTTCGGCTGATTCTTCGGTTTTTTTCCGACGCTCACCATAGGTCTTTTCAACTGCTTTAGCCTGTTCGCCTAAGGTGTTTTCTTCTAGAGCGGTCTGGAGACCTTCTAACTCGGCAATTTGCTCGGCGGCCGAGGCACTACGCGCCAAATAACGATCCACCAATTGACGCAGAGCGTCATAATTATTACCCGCGCCCGGATTCGCCAAAGCGGCGGGGCTGGTTACCAAACTCTCCAACTCGGTCATCAGCGACATGGCTTCACGCATCAAGGTAAGATTTTGGCGGCCCGCAGCCACTGCTGGCGTGGAAACTTCGGTCAGGCGACGACGAAGCTCTTGCACTTTTTTTTGCTCGCGACCAATGGCCTCGGAATGAGAATTCCGAAGTTCCTGCATTAATTTAAGCGGGGCTTCCCGGCGACTGCGCTCGGGTTGGGGATGCTCGGGCATACTGATTTAAAAAATTATTTCTTCTTAAGCATGGCTAAAATTTGCTGCATTTTCACCTGATCAATCGCGACGTGAATATCCTGCTTCACCACTAAACCATTTTTGTGCAGATCATTCAGTTCGCTTAACAGCCCAGAATACAACTCAATCAACCGCTGATAACGCTCTTCCAATGCTTCATCGGTAGGCGGGGTGGACGGCGCGTTATCAGTCATAATCCGCTTGGTTAATTAAAAAATTCCCTGGCAGAATTAGGCTGACTCGCCGAGCAGTTGGGTAACCCGATCGGAGAACTTCATCAATATGTTCTTCACATCTTCTTCAAACGTGGGAATGGCGGCATACCAAAACTGGCGCCATTCATCGGCCGAAGTTTCTTCATTTTCAGCCAGCTGGGCAAACCGCTCTTTATTGCCAGGACTTAACTTAGGCAAAAGTTCAATGCCCAAACGCAACTGCGCGTGGCTGAGTAGCTGCGGGAGATACGTTTTTTGCTGTTCGGGAGTCAAACTGATTTTATTTTCCTCGAGCAGGCGGACGAGATATTCATTAAGAAAGTTGAATTGTGAAGCGGCCATACTAAAAAATAATTTTTAAATAAAAAAATTTAATTATTAAGTTACTATTCTCGCAAGCCCTTCATAAAATCGTCATACCTTTTGCTTACCCTCCTTAACAGGCCTTGGCGCGGGGCTGGAACCGTGGTGTCTGACAGAGAAAACAGTTCGGGTCTTGTTGGTAAATTAAGCTCATCAGGGGAGTTCATCTGGCTCCCTGTCGAAGGGGGGCCAGGTTCCCCGGCAGACACGGCGAGAACCCGCTTAGATAATACTTGGTCATCGCTCACATCTTCTGTCTTAATTACAAGACCGGGATCAAGTTCAGGTAACTCTTCATCATTATCTCCTCGAAGCAAGCGTTGGAAAGCTTCGTCGGCTAGGCGTTTATGATCCATCTCGGCCTGATCTACGGCTTTGCGCGCGGTGCGCCAATGATCAACCAACGGGCTTAAATCATTCAAATTTGCTTCAAAACCAGCCACCAGTCTTTCTTTAGCCGCAAAGTCTTTATCGGTGAACTGAAAACCCCCTGCGATAGCAGTTGATTCAACTTTGGTCAGCGCCTGGCCCAATCGTACCAATTCGGTATTAATTTCTTTGGCCTGCTCAAAATTTGCTCCTCCGGAAGCAATTCCAAAATCTTCCATTATTTCATTAATAATCTCCACTTTGGGATAATCAGACGTTTTTTGAGCAGCCTCTAAAAGCGCCGACAATTTACCGACTTCGCGATAGTATGCTTGATATTTTTGCAATAATTCAGCAAAATGCCGTTGCAATAATTCATAATCAGCAGCACTCTGTTCGGGCGCGGCCTGTGTTTCCACCCTGTCTGGTGTCACTGGGGCTGCTTTTACGAGAATTGCTTCTTTCTCTGGTGCGGCGGGGGTTTCAGGAATGTTGGCCTGACCACCATATTCGGGCGGCAGTGGCTGCACCGAGTCTAGGCCTCTTGCTTCAACCAATTTTTTATCGATACTGCCAATCGCAGTCTTTATTTGATTTTCGAGACGATTAATTTCGCCGGTGCTCGCGGGATCAACTGCTTGCAGCTCCTTTACCAAAGGTAAAACTTCTTTTTCGTAGCGCCCGTTGAAGTAAATGAACATCACCCGATTGAGTTCACCTGCCCGCATGGTATTGCGGGGTTGAATCGTAAACGAAAAATTCTTGATTTCACCAAGCAACCGCCCGTAATGATTTTTTTCCAAAACTGCGATACGCCGGATTTTTTCTGCTTCGGCAGGATTTTCTGGTTTATCAATTCTCCTCATATCGGTACGCTCACGAACGGTCCTTAGATCAGCGGCAAGGTTACCAACATATTGCTCGGCGCCACTGCGTAAATCTTGGCGCAAGGTATCGGTATAATGAGTGGAAACATTACCAGCATTCATCGTATCGGCTCCACTGGCAGCTTTGGCTGCAGCAAAAACATCCGATTCTGTATCGGATAAACCGGCTCGAGAACGCCCCCCCGGAGCACCCCCGAGGCGGGCCAACGCACGGCGGTCAAGTTCTTCATCGGACAATTCTACATCGCCACCACCACCGGCTTTTTCATAGGCGCGGCGGGCTTCGCCGGAGAGGCGTTTGCACTCTTCTTTTTCCTTACCCTCATATATTTGTGCAAAAAAGAATCTGCCAAGGCCAATGATATCTAAATCTGTTTCAGTATCATCAAATTTTCTACCCTGCAAACGGGCTTCTTCAAGCATCAGCTTGCCAGCCGCAACTGGATCAAGAGAAAATCCAAGTAAACGTTCCTCAATTACTCGCTGCTCGGCCCGGCCGGCCAACTTGTTGGCCTCTGCTTCAGGCACACCGTTACCCCGAGCATACCAAAAGCAGGCTGTACCGGCCGCGAATGGCGGACTTTCTTTTTCTAAACCAATTTTTATTCTGGCGCCGTATTTGGCATTAAGTTCGGGGATCATTCGGGCGACCCAAGCTTTACCCATTTGGCCATCTTCGATTTCTTGTTTGATTTCGCCAATTTTGTTTACCAAAGCTTCATCAATAAGCTCCGGCGGCAGCTCGGTTTTTGATTTTGCCTCGCGGGGCGCAGGCAGCGAAGGTTTGACTTCAACTTTTGGTTCAACAAGTTCCGATCTTGCCGGACCAGGCTCAGCCGCAGAAGAACTGCCAGCTTGCCGACGACCGCCACCTTTTTCTAAATAATTACGCCCGACGGCCGCAACACGTTCATCAATTGAACGAGCGTCTTCACCTTCGTAAAAAAGCGCGTGCAGATATTTCGCATATTGAACGATAGACAGCTCGTCGACTGGTTCAAACTCAATTATTTGACCAACAGGTACGGGAAATTTATACTCCTTCCCGGCGGCAATAATTTCCGCGATCTCAGCAATGATTTCCTTGGCGGTCTCCAGAATTCTGGCGGGGTCGTTGCCCTTTAATTCTCTGATGCGGCCTGAAACCAAACCCTTAAACGAATCAAGGGCTTGATCGGCCAAACCTTCGGCCTTACGCTTGTGCGCCCCACCTAACATTGCCCTCGCTAGGCGGCCTTCGTAAACGGTGCGGGCCGGATTACGATACGGTTCTTTATCGGTTTGAGGACTGATAAATTGGCGAGCGCGGCGATCGAGCAGGGCTTCGTTGATACTGATTTGCGCCTCAATCAAATCAACGGAACTTTTTGCTCCCTCTTTGCGATCGGCGGCAGAACCTTCTGTTCTCGGTTCCTTCTGAGCGACATCAACGACCGGGGTGGGATAATTTGTTTCATAAGCCCGGCGAGCGGCTATCGCAAAATCTTGGGCTTCTTTGTTTTTATACCGTAAATAAGCTTTTACGAAACGCAAAGCTCCCCGCTCAACAATGCCGGCCGGATTGGTATCGCGTGGCACAGCAGAACTTTGAGCGCTTTCACGATCTAAATCTTCAATGGTCTCTTGAGCAATGGTGAGCGCGTCAACACCTTTAAATTCTTCGGCGCGGCAGCGGAGAAATTCAATTCGCGAGTCAGCCCCAAACCGACGAGCGGCTTCGGGAGCCATGCCTTTCTGCTCGGCGTACAATTTACACCCTAAAGCAACCAAATCAGGCCGCCCCATTTTACCTAATTCAATCTTCGCAGCCGACAACCATGCCCGAGCTTGCTCAACCAACTTGGCACTACCGGCCGCCAGGTATACTTCCACTGTGGTAATTAATTCACCTCTGATTTTATCGTTGGCGCGATCGGCGCGGTTTTCTTTTTTGCCAGGCATCTTTTCCTTAATCTGCCTAGTTAGTTTGCCGAGCTCCGCAGTAATTTGAATTAAAGCAGCCAAACGTTTTTGAGGATCACGATCAATTTGCTCATTTAAACTATCGGCTTCCCCAAACAATCGGTCAAGCTCAACAAAAAGCTCCGTATTAGTGGTAGTTTCTTTTAAGCCCTTCTTGTCCCCATTACCGTAATACAATTCATGGAGCTCAGCGAGCTCATCGGCTACAGCAGTATAAGCACGCTCTTCAGGGCTATCCGGGTTCCAATCACGATCTATGGGCGTGGGCGCTGAAGCAGCGGCTGCTTTTTCATAGGCAGCCTGGGCTGCGGCAGCTAATTGCTGTGCCTCGGGCAGCCTGCCTTTGTAACCTTCGTACAACCAGGCGTGAACGAGCCTGGCATTATACACTAATTCATTTTTGGTTTTTCCGTTTTTATTCAAATACTCTGCTAAAACAGCCGTCTCGCCTTGCGCTTCGGCTTCATCTGCAGCCTCTGCCAACACCTCAAGAGCAGCCTCATCTCCAAAAGCAGTTTGTAGCTGTTCTTTGCGCGACGCAATAAATTTAATGAAATGCTCCTGGGCATTTTTAGCGAGCTGTAAGGCCAGCGCATCGGGGAGATTTTTTTTCCCTCGGCCCGCGTACCAGGCGCAGGCAATATTAACAACGAATTCGGGCTTTTGTTTGGGACTTACCCTAACACCATCGTTAATGGCATGCGCCAATAATTTACGACATTCTTTAATATCGGCAAAAAGGCCGGCCGCGATTTTGGCTTCAACATCATGAACCGCTTCGGCTTCTTTTTTTTCTAATCCTGTTTCACCTTGTTCTAAAGCAGCTCCATCATGAGACTTTTCCTCTGTTTCACGTGGTGTACCAGCACTAGTTGCGGCTGGTGGCCCAGCCGGGAGTTTTGGTGCTGGGGCTGGTTCAGTCTTTGCTGGGTAATCAGGGAAAATTAAAGCGACATCGGTCGGTAAAAAAGTCGTGGCTTCGTGAGAGAGTTCAGCAATGCGCTGATTATTATTATTTTGGATAGCCACTTGCAACTGTTTATAGTGCTCTTGCACGCGCTCAATAGCTTCCTTCACTTTGGGTGCGTGATTTTTTATTTGCCTTTTTTCAAATTTACGAATTCGGCCAACTGAATCAGATACTTCTCTACCAAATTTGGACTCTAAAATCTGCCCAATTTGTATGGCAATCATTTGCTCGCCCATGCTTTCTTTGCCTGGTTTACCCATAGATTTTGGTAAAGACTTACTTAAACTTTACCTAATGCCCTACTTCCCCAACCCCTTGAACGCGTCTAAACCATAGCCTTTCTTGCTGGCGGCTTGTTTGCCATACGTGGCCGCATATCTATCGGCCGGGGAATGTTTAAAATTCAGCGTATCTACATGGGTTTTAAGCGGGCCAAGAATTTTACTCATCGCACCCGGTTCAAACCTGATGGCATGATCGCCAATCTTGATTCCCTGGGCGAGCTCCTTGTAGCTAAAACTAAGGCTATCTACTTTAACGATGCCGTCGATTTTTTTGGCCAGCCGGATTTCACGCATTTGCTGAACGATCTGCACAACTTCGGCAGCGATTACCACGGCTTTTTCTTTGACACGTGGATCGCCTTGGAGTTCCCGGCCTAGAGCAGTGCTGACCATATTCAGGAGAGCTTGCTGCTCATGCGGCGAGGCCTCACCTTTACCCCATTTTATTTCTACACTTGAAGCTTCAACGGCAGCCCGAGTATCTGGAGCAGCCGCTCGGCGCACATCGCGAGTAGCGGCCGGGCGTTCAACAACAGCACCAGTGCTACGCGGTAGCAAGGCGGCGGCTTCTTCGCGAGCAGCCGAAAGAGAGGCTTGTTCGGCTTCTGCCGAATAGACCCCTTCTGCCGAGGGAGCATTCACATAGTGAGTGCCGGATAGTTCGGCAGGAGCAGCTGCTCGAGGCGCAAGATCCCGATCTGCTTCTTGCGTCCAAGCAAGGTCGCGAAGGCGATCTTGCTTGGCCTGTGCATCAGTAATGGCAAGATTCTTTTCAGGCTGTTTCAGGTGAGCAGCGGCTTTCTTTTCACCACCAAAAAATTCCCAGGCTTTTCCAGCCAGACTACCAACCGCCAAAGCCGCGGTGAGCAAACCAGCCCGTACGAAGCCTCTTTTTCTCATTTTTTGTAACGCCATTTGCTGGGCGGCATCGGGCAAGACCACGTTTTGAGTTTGCTCACTCAGATCTTCAACAATAATTGCTGGCCGCACAACTTCTATGCGATTCGGGCGCGGAGCAGACTCGGCAAACCCGGCTACTGCTTGCTTACCTGCGGCATTTACTTCCTGGCGCTTCTTTTCTTTGACCGTAAGTGCTGGCGCGGGCGCCGCTTCGCCAGCCGGGCGTTTGGCGGCACGCATCTTTTCGCGCAGCTCCCCTTTTTCGGCATCGCTCAATACTTTATTTTGAACCTCTTGATAAGCGGCTTCGGCGCGCTTAGCCCGTAAACGCAGTTCGTTAGCAGCGCTGTCAGCCAGAATTTTTTCACTCGGTTTCGGAGGAATGGCGCCGAGCGGGCGGACACGTTTTTCAAGTGACGCTAAATAATCGTCGCTGGTAAAGGTATTGGCAAAACTATGCCGATTGGCCTTGGCTTCAAATTTGTCGGTTACTGCGTCTAAGTAGCCTATATCGGGCGTACCAATGGTTTTCTCCATCGGGTTGCGCGGCACGGCCAGTTCGACGGCTTCGTGGCTCAAGCCCCGAGCGCGCAGCTGGATACGTTCTAAATCTGGGCTGATGTCTTTATCAGCACGCAGGTCTTCAACACGCCGGTTGTGGGCAGCCGCGGCCATTTCGTCGGGGCTTACGCTATCTTCGGCGCGAGAAATAATTTTCTTAAGTTGCATGTCAATATCGCCTTCCTGGAAACGGTCTTCTTGCCGACGGTTATGGGCTTCAGCAACCATTTCATCAGGAGTAATTTTATTTTCAGCTCTGGCTTCGACTTGTTTCAAGTGAGCCTCAGCCTTGCGACGCTGCATAATTTCGCGCGCTTGATTAGCGATGCGCTCCGGAGTTTCGCGAGCTTCGACTTTTCTCTCGAGTTGATCAGTAACCTTACCTAGATAAGCTAGATCGGGAGTTCCCACAGTTTTGTTAATTGGCCGGCGAGGAATGGCATGTTCGGCTGCTTTATGTGAAAGGCCGCCAACCCGCAGCTCAATCCGCTCTAAATCAAGCTCAGCGCGGTCACGCTGGGCTTCTTCGGCTGCTCGATATGAATCAGTCGGGACCAGCTTCAAATCAGGCTTAGTACGGGGAGAACGACTAGCCACTAAATCTGGAGAATATTCGGCGCGGTTAGCGACTGAACGCATATTTTTAGGTAATTATTTATTTAAAACTAGCCACTATAGCACAAAATCAGGCAAAAGTCAAGCTATGAGCAGATGCCTATGCTTTATAAAAAAGGCCGTTGTGTTTATAACGAATCACCCACCAGGCGGCCAGCAGCACCCCCACCGCCAAGCCCGCCGCGCCGTTTAAAAGGGCGTTTGGCCGGGCTGGAAACCGTGAAACTAAGGCGCTATCTACCTGCTTAATAGAAACATCACCGCCCACATATTCGGCTCCGCGGGCAACCATGGTTTTGGTGACGGCGTCCGAAAGCGCCGCTGCTTTAGCGGGCGTACGATCATATACCAAAATATCCAATAGGCTTTGCCCGTAGACCACTCCCCCAACTACTTGCTTTTCCCAATTTTTACGCTGGTCACGTTCTGATAAACCTTGCCAGACAGACACATCCACGCCAGAGGCCGGAGCGTTTTCCATGGTTTTGTTATAAAAATCCGTCGTGCTCATGAGGGCGGCCAAATTTTCACCGATACGTTCGGCTGATTTTGCCTGGGTATAGGGGTCAACGCCGCTGCGATCCCGAGAAATGATCAGCACTTTGGTTTCAGCGCTGTAATACTGTGGGAATAAAAAAGTCACGGCGCAAGCGGCCGCACCAAGGATTATGCCCCACACTAGAATTAGCACCCAGTGCCGGGCGAATAACGTAAACATGGATTTACAAAATTAAAAAATGAAGCTGTTGCCCTGTTTTAAAAATTTGTGGGCGCGAGTTATCATTCATCGTTTCACAGCTTTTCCATCTTTCAGCACCAACACCGGCAGAGTTATGGTAAAATTTTGCTTGTTGCGAAGAACGGTGAGCGTAACCTCGCTGCCACGAGTCGTAGCATACCACAAATTTGGAAAGCTCACAATTAAACCGTTCACGGTAGTGAGCACATCACCGCGCCGCAGCCGCTGATTGCCCGCCAGCACCTTGCTCACGGCGAACCCGTCGATACGCAGCGTGCCGTTAATGATAGGCTGCTCATCGCTAAACCAGCCTTCAACCCCCAGGGTCGGATAGACAATTTTCTCGGCCGATAACAGCCCGCCAATAACTTCCTGAATCGCGTCAAAGGGCAGTAACGATCCGTCGCTTTCGATAAACCCGGCTAAACGCCCCTGCGCGGTGACTACCGGCGAGCCCGGCATAAACGTTCGATCAAGCGTCCAGCGCTCTATGGGCAGTGAATCACTATGTGAACTGGCCGTTGGTGACAGCCGGGAATAACTAACCGTTGTTGCCAACCATTGATTATCCTGCCCAACCGCCAAGATTGTGCCAGGCGCAAGCCGCTCGGGGAAACTAGAGACTGGAAACGGCGCGGGTGAAGAGCTGTCGTTGGAATTTTTTTCCACCGCGGCCAGTTTGAGATACAACAATCCGGTGGCGGGATCGGGCAATGCTTTTTCAACCGCGAACACTTCTCCATTTTTACGAATCCCCCGCCAAGTCTTGATGCCGCCCGTAAATCTGGGCTGGTAGAGCACCGCCCAACCATCGGAGCTCACTAGGAGCGCAGTACCAGCCAGCGAATCGCTTTTAGCAAATGTCGCTGGCGTGAGCGAGCTGGCATCGCGGTACACGTACACCACCCGCGAAGCTGTTTCGTCGGTAAATCGCGAATCAAGTGGGCTGCGCGTGTCACCGAGGTGCGCGACATTTACCGACCAAGCATTAGCTCCATCAAACGGAACCCAAATCCAGCCAAGCATAATGGCGGCGCCGCTGATGCCCGCCACCAGGCCAAGCGCCGCGCCGAGTAGCAAAATTTTTAACCGCTCCCGGCGCTCATGAGCCGAAAGGCTACAGGCGGGGGGCGGCAAATGAGGAGGATACATACAAATTTTTGTAAATAATTATTTCCAGCGGGCAATGAATAGCAAAAAAATCAACAGCAGTAGGCCGGTGAGAACAAACAGGGGCGCTTGTCGCCGCCAATCAACACCTTCTTTTGATAAATGAAACCGGCCAATCAACCACAGCAGATACCAGACCGTCGACAGGACGATGCTGGCGCTCAAAAAAATCAACGGCCAAAACATCACGACCCAGGCGGCTTCCAAAAATAACAAGAAAAAAACTAGCACCCAAAAAAACAGGCGGCGCGGATAAAAAATTTCGTACCGGCGCCACCACCACCAGGCCAACAAGGTGGAACACAGCACCCCGGCAATAATCCAGAGCCACGATCCCAGCGGGGCGATGTTAAAATCCCCAAGCGCGCCGATACCGCTCCACAATCCCGCCACCCCAAGCGTGCTCAAACACAGCTGCCAGCGCCGGGCGGGTTTGGGCACGTATGGTAACGAGCTGCTGCCGCTGGGCAGCACAACAAAACTGGCGGCAGGCACAATCACAAACAAAAACTCAGTAGCGTACCATGACCAGGATAGATCGGTATGATCGATAAATAGCACAATGCCTAACATCCCCAAACCAAATGAAGCCAGACACAATAAATGATCCCAGCGTTTTAAACCCGCTCCATAATACACGACGCTCGTCAGAGCGACCCAGAGCCCCAACCGAACAACCACCCAGAGCACTACCTGCCACCAGAGGCTAAACGTGGCAAGCGAATACCACAAGCCCAAACCAAATAATACCTCGATACAGGCGGCTAACTGGGGATGCAGGGAAATTTTAGGCGCGATGGCAACCATATGTTCTCTAATATGGCCAATTATAGCGCACCTCCCCGCTGCAGGCAAGGCGCTTAGTTTTACATTTTAGCCCTTGAATGCTACACTTCGGCCACTATTGTATTGACTGGATATGCCAGAATTAGCCAACAATCGACGGGCACGTTTTGACTATGAAATCCTGGAGACTTTTGAAGCTGGCGTGGCACTCACCGGGCCCGAAGTGAAATCGGCCAAAGCCGGGCACCTCTCAATCGCCGAAGCGTTTGTTACATTCCATGGTACCAAAGCTTTTTTGATTAACGCGCACATCAGCCCCTATGAGCCAGCCGCGGTCAAAGACTATGAACCGCTCCGTAGCCGAGCTATTTTATTACACAAAAAACAATTTCTGTATCTGCGCGAAAAAACGCTTACCGAAGGCTTGACAGTGGTGCCGCTCAAGGTATATACTAAAAACCGCCTTATCAAAGTAGAAATTGCTGTTGGTAAAGGCAAAAAACAGTACGATAAACGAGCGGCAATTAAAAAACGCGACACTGATCGCGAAATTCGCCGCCACCTGACCCGCTAAAAACGGGCAGACAGTTTTTTAACAACTTGGGAGTGATCGGCTTCGACAGTTCGACCCTCCCGCAACCCGCATATCGAGCGGGCCACCGACGCTCGTAAATATCCGGTGGCAACCTGATAATTGCCAATTTTATCAGCAACGCCAAGGCTTCTATCAGCCGCGTTTTCGCGAGCCTGAACGGATCCTTCGCGATGGCAATGGCCTAAGGGCCATGCCCGTCCCGTGAACAACACCCGGTAGTTCACTCGGGCGTCAATCACCGGGGGTAGGATAGCGCGCTCCGCCCAGCACGCGCCGTCCGAAGTAATGCCGGGCTTACCGCCGTTTATTTGGGATACTTTTTAGACGGCCGGGACACTACCAAGCATCCTAAATATGTAGACGGCGCGGTAGGACGATTCTGGACGCGGGTTCAATTCCCGCCACTTCCACGATCACGATTATATTTTCTATGCGCATTTCGCGCCGACCAAAAAAAATCGAACCAAAACGAATTTATATTTATAACGAGGGAATCCAAGCCCCGGAAGTTTTGGTACTGGATAGCGACGGAAAAAGCCTGGGCACCATGCCCACGGCCGAAGCGGTTCGCCGCGCCCGGGAACGGGAGCTTGATTTGGTGGAAATTAATCCCAAAGCCACCCCCCCGGTGGCTAAAATGATTGATTACGGCCAATTCCGTTACGCCATGGAAAAAGAACAACGCCTGCGCAAAGCTCACCAGCACGTCGTAGACGTGAAAGGCATCCGCCTTTCGATGCGAATTGGAGCGCATGATTTGGAAATTCGTAAAACACAATCACTTAAATTTTTGAACCAGGGTGATAAAGTAAAAGTAGAAATAATTTTACGCGGCCGCGAACATCAACAGGGCGCTTTGGCCATCGAACTGGTTAAAAAATTTTTTACTGAACTTTCAACGATCGAAAAAGTACATTGGGAGCAAGATATTGAACGACAAGGCAATAAAGTGACTGGCGTCATCGCCAAGGGATAAAACAAAATACATTCAAATAACCTAGCTTGATTAAGACCTGAATTATATATGCCTAAAATGAAAACCCACAAGGCCACCGCGAAGCGCTTTCGCGTGACCAAAAATGGGAAAATTCAAAAGCGCACTGCGGGCCAGAACCATTTTAACGCCCGAGAAAATGGCAAAGTTGGACGAAACAAAAAATCAGACGTCATCGTTAGCCAAACGCTGAAACGCGTGATGCAGGTGAATCTGCCCTATAAAACAGCTTAACGAAATATTTAGCCTATGACTCGTATTAAAGGCGGGCTACTGCACGCCAAACGCCGCCGGGGAATCCTGAAGCATACCAAAGGGTACCGCTGGGGACGTAAATCCAAAATTAAAGTAGCCAAAGTGGCCAAGATGAAGGCTGGGCAATATGCTTTTGATTCGCGCCGCGATAAAAAGCGCACCGCCCGCGCCCTCTGGCAGGTCAAAATCAACGCTGCGGCCCGAAAGTTTGAACTCTCCTACAGCCGTCTGATGGACGGCCTGAAGAAAAAAGGTATTGCCTTGGATCGTAAAATTCTGGCGACGCTGGCCGAACACCACAAAGAATTGTTCGAAGCGGCCGTGGCAAAAATTCGCGGTTAAAATTATCCACACGGGCTATTCTTGACCGGTTGAATGCTCTGTGATATAAAAAACTCACTCGAAAAGATCCTGAAAAGTGTTTGGTATATGGTGGTGGTACCCCCTCCTTTACCACTTGCCTACTACCGAACACTTCCAGGATCTTTTTTATTTCAGAACTAATCTTTTGGCGCATGACTTTGTCAGCGCCTCCGCTCCTCCTTCGCTGTATATCCAAACATACAGCTCAGTTCGGTGCTCGACGCTTCCTCGTCCTGCATCCAAAACCTTAGTTCTTCCAAAACAAACAATTGACAAGCTGGATTGACAGCCGAAACGTAATACTCTATAATTTTCATACAATTTATATTTTGGGATAGTTTTGGCCGTAGGCCAACGAGCCTATGGCTGGAAATTGGATAAAAAATAAATAGAGAGAAAATACAACTTTTTGGGTCGGTAGTTCAACTGGTTAGAGCACTGCCCTGTCACGGCAGAAGTTGCGGGTTCGAGTCCCGTCCGACCCGCGTAAATAAAATGTCCACCTTCAGGTGGTTATTTTTTTCCAGATATCAGAATACGGGGACTCGAACGGCGGGGCCCGACTTTTGCAGTTGTGGTAACAGTGCGTGCAGCGAACGCCCTAGGGGGTGGAAGACCCCTGGAAGCTCTGAATTACGAAACCCCTCTTTTAGCTATTTAGAGCAGGATATAGATCGGGAAATCTATCTCAAGAAGAAAGCCGAATTAATTCTCGAAAAGAAATCCTTGGAAGAAAAAATACACACTCTTGAACAGCGCCAAACGGCGTGGGTCGAACCGATGCAAAACTGGATAAAATCTGCTCAAACTGTGGGCATTACAGCCGGGGCCAACAACCTTTTTGAGAAAAAGGTTGTTGCCAAAGAAATCTTTGGGCCGAACATCCTCCTCACCACCCGAAACATTCGCCTGAAACCAACGGTAAGCGAGGGGGGAAAATGTATACCGCCGTTACCAATCGTGGGGGAAAAATCGTTCGACACCGCCGAAATCGTGAGTGAAATCGGGGGGAAAAATACAATGTCGTTCCAAACCAACGGGGGAAAAAATCCGTGGGACACCCTTCGTTTCGCCCGTGAATTATTTACACAAAATCAAAACAAAAACACTCCCCAATTTTCGGAAAGTGTTATCGTCGTAGCCCGTAGGGGAATCGAACCCCTATTTTCGCCGTGAGAGGGCAATGTCCTAGCCGTTAGACGAACGGGCCAAAATTGACCATTAGAAGATAACAAATGTTAGGCGCCGAGTCAACATAAAAGCATAAAAAATTAAATTTTTCTGACTATCCCCTGGATAGCATCAACTTCCAATTGGTCACCGTTCTTAAAGCATTGGGTTCCAATTTTGGTCCCCACAATGCAGGGTATCTTGAGTTCTCGGCTCACCACCGCGGCATGCGAGAGCATTCCGCCTTCATCCGTAACAATCGCCGCGGCCTTTTGACATAACGGCAAAACCTCTGGTGTGGTGCTATGCGCAACCAAAATATCGCCAACTTGCATCAACTGTGCGATACTGCGCACTTGCTCCTTATTAACGAGCATGGGCATTATCACCGCTCTGCCGCGAGCAGTCCCGGGGCACGTAACCACTCCACGCAACTCTGTCGCCATATGAATATTTGTAAAAACATCCCTTAGGGCAAGGGCTTCTGGCAACGTAAACGTGACAAAATGATCTTTGGCAATTCCCGCCGCGCTACAGCGCTTACGTTCCGCGATCAAATCATAGTCGGCGGCCTGATCTTGGTATAGTGCCAACAACTCATTGGAATACAAAAAAAATGCGTCCTGTTCTTCTTTTAAAAACATTCTGGAAACAGTTCGTAAAATATTTGGGAGCACTCCATCAGAAAAAATAAACTGGTTTAAAATCTCTCGCCCCTCAAATTTAAGCTGCCCTAAATCGGCTAAATTTTTTATGAGCACCGGATCGTTAGTTTCCAACATCCTCTGATAAGCCAGATCATGAAAAAAATATTCCGTAAAACCATAGTAAAGCCACAACTTGGCCAGGAGCGGCAATACGGTGTACAGCTCCTCCAAAGAAATTGAGCCGGGCGGCTGAGCGTATTTCGGGATAATTGCGATATTCGCCCTGTGAATATAGTTCCTAAACTCATTTTGATACTCAGCGTAACGCTCCGAGCAGCTAAAAAGCTCCAAACCTTTTTCAGCGCAATATTGTGCGTGATCCTGGCGAACAAAAGTCTGCCAGACCCCCCTGGCTGTTGATGGCAAGAGGCGCTCCAATTTTTAAAGAACCGTTCAAAAAAAATTCTGCGTGCAAACACGTAAGTACCCCCTCCATCCGAAAAAACGCGCTAAACTCCTCGGGCCTTAAGTGATACTCGTGAGTCATATGCCCAATTAAAATTAAGCCTGCACCAACACATCAGCAGCTTGTTCAGGATCAGCCATAATTTCTTTCACCACCAGTTCCAAATGCATGCCGCGCGAACCTTTTATCAATACCACATCCCCTTCGTCTAGTTTATCCTGCAAAAACCGCGCCGCCGATGTGGCGTCGGCAAACGTCGCGATCCGATCTGGATCATGCCCGGCTTCTTCGGCGGCGTGCGCCAGCTGCTTGGCCGCTTCACCCACCGTTATCAAATAATCAACGCCTAATTCGGCCACTTTGAATCCAACCGCGCGGTGGGCATTTTCGGTTTCGGTGCCAAGTTCCAACATATCGCCGAGCACCGCGTACCGCCGGGCGGTTTCACCGATCCGTAAATCAGCCAAGGTGTGTAGGGCCGATAACGTGGAAGAAGGATTGGCGTTATACGAATCGTCAATCACGAGCGTGTGTTTCACGCCTGGCAACAAACGCATCCGGCCCGGGCACGGCAACAAGTCTTCCAGGGCCAACGCCGCGTCTACCAAATTCACGCCGCACGCATTGGCCACAGCCAAAGCTGCCAACGCCGCCGGGATCAAATGTTCGGCCACCACACCCGGCAAAAAAACCGGCACAATGTGGCCCGCAGAACTAACTTTAAAATTAATCCCCTCCGGCCAGCCGCTGGCCGGGTTGTAAATCAATTTCGCGTCGCTGGCTTGGAAATCCGCCCCATACTTAAATCCGTAAGTCAACCGGGGTGCTTTGCTCTGCGTGCCCACTTCCACCACCAAGTCATCGTCAAAATTCAATACCGCCTGCGCGTCGCCTGCCAAGTGCGTGACAATAATTTTTTTCTCTCGGGCAATTTGTTGCAAGGTTTTAAAAGCCTGGGTATGCGCGTGCGAAATACTGGTGAGCACTCCCACGTCGCACGGCGCCAGCCGCGTTAAGTAGGCAATATCACCGGGCTTGTCCGCGCCCATTTCGAGCACCAAAACTTCTGGATATACTTTGGTACTTATCAATAACCCCAACGCGCGGCCAAAAACCACCAACCAACCAACCATGGATCGCCCGGGGGTCTCCCCCGCCCCAATAATCGTGAGCGGGATGCCGATTTCATTATTATAACTTTTCAAACTCTGGCGCAAACTAAACTTGGCCCCCAGCGCCACCGCCACCGCTTCTTTGGTACTCGTCTTGCCGACCGAACCAGTAATGCCAATAATTTTCGGCTGATATTTCCGCAGGATTTTTTTAGAAACTGAATATAATAACTTAATCAACAAATTCTTAAGCATACGAACTATAAAATAAAGTGGAAATCCACATGTATGTAATTCAGGCCTAATCACGCATTGTCATTCCCGCGCAGGCGGGAATCCAGGTCAGATCGTGATACTGGATCCCCGTTTTCACGGGGATGACAGACAAGGTATGCATTAACTGCATAGGCGTGGAAATCACTATCTTTCTTTGGGTATTCCATAATACTCCAAAGCAAACTTCATAATATCACGAAACACCGGCGCGGCGGTAGACTCGGCCCACCGCCGGTCGGGTCGTTCGAATTTTACGATCAACACAAACGCTGGATCAGTGGCCGGGGCAAAACCCGCAAACGTATGGTTTGTGTCTTCGCTATAGCCCCCCCGCCCCGGAATCTGGGCAGTGCCGGTTTTACCGGCAATATAATAATCACTCAATCGCGCCTGGCGGTAGCTCTCGCCCCGGCTCACTACGGCCGTAAGCATTCCTGTCAGCAACTTGGCTGTCCGCGGACTAATCACGCTATCCACCGGCCCAGGTTTGGTAACCTCGCGCGCGCCATTGTACTGGCGCGTTTCCTTTACAATATATGGTTTCATCATCACCCCCTCGTTGGCAATCGCTCCATAAGCCATGGCCATTTGCAGTGGGGTCACCGTAAGGCCTTGCCCGAACGAACCATTAGCGGCGTAAATTGCAGGCTTCTGGGATAACGACGAAATATCCCCCGCGGTTTCGGTGTTCAACGTAATACCCACTTTTTTGCCAAATCCAAATTTTTCCACGTATTGCCGAAAACGCTCCGTGCCAATTTTTTCTTCCACCCAGACCATGCCAGTATTAATAGAATTCACCAGCACGTTGGTCATGGTGGTGAGGCCGTAACATTTATTCAGGGCGTTATGAATGGTGTGTCCGCTAATTTTTCGCTCGCACGGATCGGTAAAAGTTGTTTCGGGCGCAAGCTGCCCCAAATCCAGCGCCGCCGCCATGGTGATGGGTTTAAAAATAGAACCCGGTTCGTAGGGCGTAAAAATACTCGTGTTATTATAAGCACTCAAATCGCTCGCTTGAGAATAATTGTTCGGATCAAAATCCGGCAGACTGCACATCGCCAAAATAGCGCCCGTAGCCGGGTTCATGAGCACCAAGGCCGCGCTTTTGGCTCCATACTCCAACAAACCCTGCTGAAGACGTTCGCACGTTTTTTGCTCCAAAGTTCGGTCGATCGTTAAAACGACGTCCGCTCCGTTTTCGGCCGGGGTTAAATCGCGTTTGCCTAGCGTAATCCAACTGCCCCTGGCCCCCCGCTCGGCCCATAAAAACCCCCCTTTGCCAGCTAATTGTTTGTCAAAATAACCTTCAATTCCATATTGTCCTTCCAATTCGCTTTGATCAGATAACGTGGTAAAGCCGAGAACGCCGGAGCCCAAACGCTGTTCAGGATAAAAACGAAATTGCGAGGGCGCAAAATAAATTCCTGGCCGTTGGGCCGCTTTAATTTTATCCACGGTCGCTTCAGGGATTTTTTTGTCTACCACCTCGTATGGGTCACCGGCTTTTAAAAGTTTAGCCTGTAATTCGGGAATTTTATTGGGATCGCTCCAACCTAAATCAACCGCCAGGCCAGCAGCAATAGCCGGGGCTTCGGTTGCCGGAATTTCGGTAGGCACCGCGTACACTAAATAAAAGGGGCGGTTCACCGCTGCGGGATATTCTTCGCCGGTGCGGCTGTCGGTAAAAAAAATCTTGCCTCGCTCGGGCTGGAGTTGGCGGTAAATTTCATGGTTATTAGAAGCGAACAGGGCGTAATAATCATGCTCAATCACTTGCAGCACAAACAAGCGCCCCAGCACCCAAAGGGCCAACGCCAAAAAAAATAGACATAAAAAACGTAAACGAGTATTTTCTTCGCTTTTATGAGCCTGTGCACGCATAGAATATCCTTTAGTATAGCATTTCTAACCTGCTCGGCCAACAACTTAAAAATAAAAAAATCCCATTTGATATGGACCAAAATAATCAAGAAAAACAAAAAACGGCCGTTTAAGGCCGTTTTTAAGTAGCATCTTACATCCCCCGCGCTTTGCGTTTCGCCTCGTTTTCGTTCAAAATCTGCTTGCGGATACGGACATTCTTGGGGGTAATTTCCACTAATTCTTCATCGTCAATATATTCCAAAGCCTCTTCCAAATCCATAATATGCGGCGCGTTAAAATGCTCGGCCGAACCATCACCTTTGGAGCGCATATTAGAAAGTTGCTTGGTTTTGCAGACGTTCACGCGGATATCACCCGTGCGGCTGTTTTGACCCACTACCTGGCCTTCATATACCTGATAATTCGGCCCGATAAACAAGGCTCCGCGATCCTGCACGTTAAGCAACCCATACAAATTACTCTCCCCGGTTTCGTGCGCCACCAGCGACCCTTGATTGCGTTCTTTCCAATTGCCCGGGTCGGGCAGATAATCATAGAAAACACTGTGGATAATCCCCAACCCCTTGGTATCGGTCAAAAATTCTGTCCGGTAACCGAACAACCCGCGAGTCGGAATAACAAATTCCATGAATACAGTCCCATTTTCGGTGCGCATATCTTTCATCTGGCCGTTGCGCCCGCCCAGCTTCTGGATCACCGATCCACTCGCCACTTCGGGGACTTCAATATACACCTGGTCATACGGGCACATTTTCTTGCCGTCAACTTCTTTCATAATCACGTGCGGGCGAGAAGCTTGAAACTCATAACCGTCGCGACGCATGCGCTCGATCAAAATCGCCAAATGTAATTCGCCACGTCCCGATACGATCCAATCCCCTTCCGGGCCGTCTTCCACGCGCAACGCCACGTCGTTTTCCATTTCTTTAAACAAACGCTCGCGAATCTGGCGCGAAGTGGTAAATTCACCTTCGCGTCCGGCAAACGGTGAATCATTTACGCTAAACGTCATTTTAACAGTGGGTTCGTCGATCGTGATTGTCGGCAGCGCCACCGGCTCGGCCACATCCGCCACGGTTTCACCAATCGCGATATCCGGAATACCAGATAAGGCCACAATGTCGCCGGCAATCGTGCTGTCGATTTCCACCCGATCCAGGCCCATAAAACTCATCAGCGAAGTTAAACGGAATTTTTTCATCGCGCCGCCCCGGGCAATGTGCATCACGTCCTGATTTTTCTTGATTGTGCCATTATAAATACGGCCAATCGCGATCCGGCCCTTAAAATTATCCATGATAGTGGATACCGCCAGCAACTGTAACGGTTTGGTCGGGTCGCCGCCCGGGGCCGGCACGTTTTTCACGATGCTTTCAAACAAGGGGGTGATATCAGTCATCGCAGCCAAATCCTGCTCCAAGCCAGCCTTGCCCTGCTTGGCCGAAGCGAAAACCACCGGAAAGTCGGCAATCTCATCGCTCGCGCCTAATTCCAAAAATAACTCGAGGGTTTTATCGAGCACATATTGAATACGAGCATCTGGTTTATCAATTTTATTCACCACTACAACCACACGCAGACCGATCTGCAGCGCTTTGCGCAGCACGAAGCGGGTTTGCGGCATGGGGCCTTCTTTGGCATCTACCAACAACAAACAACCGTCGGCCATTTTTAAGACGCGTTCCACTTCGCCGCCAAAATCGGCGTGGCCCGGGGTATCAATAATATTGATTTTCGTATCACCCCACAGCACGGCCGCGTTTTTAGAAAAAATAGTAATGCCGCGCTCACGCTCTAAATCGTTCATGTCCATAATCGTCGTCGTCTGGTCCAACTCTTTGGCCAACTTGGTTTTGGATTGGCGAAGCAAAGAATCCACGAGCGTGGTTTTGCCGTGGTCAACGTGGGCGATAATGGCGACATTGCGAATGTTCATAAGGATGCTCTTTCTGCCAAATAGTTAGCTGTATTTAAAATAAAATTTTATAAAAAACACCAGCGCCAGGCTGGTGTCTTGAATTGGCTAAAAAACTCAATTCGCCTGTACTCGATCCCAACCGTCGTGATCAACTGTTAAACTGTATTCAATGTGTCCTTCGGGCGATTCCTCGCGGGTAATTTTAACCGGCACGCCTTCCACCACGTCGGCCATGGTTTCACCGGGTTTAAGCTCCCCAGCTTTTTTCTCAATCATGGCGCGGGTTTCAGAACCCAGGTTCATCATAAGCATTTTTGCGCGCTGGTCTTTCGACAAGCCTTTAGTTGGCAAATCTGCCTCGAGGTTGGCTTTATAACCCACTCGTCGCTCAATTGCCGCCAGGCGCTGTTCCATTCCTCCTTCCATAAGAAATTGGTTAAAAAATAAGTACCTGGTTCCGTCATAAAGGTACCAGGTATTGGCAAAAAAATCAAGTACCTGCCCCAAATGACTTTTTAAATTGTTAAAAATCAAATTTAGGGTAGATTGCCGAACGCGCGCCAACGAGGTTGGCGGCTTCGGCTTGATTTAGCAGAAAAATTAGCTCTTGGGGATGTGGAGCTCGGCGCCGATCCCGACGAACGCGCCGGGGGTGCTGGTGTGCATCGCGGGATGCACCACCGCTTCGGTTGGCGCGCTGAGCGGCCGCGTAAACAGCGGCCCGGCGAGCGCCAGGAAATCGAGCACCTTCGGGATGGCGGTGACTTGCACCGCGCCCAAAGCGCCGAATTCCATCTGCGCCAAACCGTTCGGCTCAACAACCGCGCATCCCAGGAACGCGGGCCCGATGCGGACCCGGTGGGTGATGTCGATGAGCGGCGCCAGGATGGCGCAGGCCTCGAACGCCCCGGTGATGACGTCGCGCCCAACCGAGAGCTCGCCAAAGAGCTCGAGACGGCCCACGCGGTAGGTGACCGCGAAGCCGACATCAAAACTGTAACCGCTGTTCAGTGTGTGGCTCGGCAGGGCCTTGTAGGCGCTGCCGACGGTAAGCGCGAGCCCCCAACCGTTGTGGGGAGGCTCAGCGCTGTTCGCTGCTGCGCGCTGCTCCGGCTGGCGGGCCTCTGTGGCCAGGGCCGAGCCGGAGATAAGCGCAAGACAGAGCGCTACCAAGATCATCCTCATGGAGCTACCTCCTGCTGAATTTTTCGAAGAAGAAATCGACAGGGAAAGCTCACCAGTGAGCTTTTAGTCCGAGTAGGCGGACTCCCTTTGCAATGTTGATGGTCACCAATTGTAACCAGCGGCATTGCACATAGAGTCGCTCATCCCACAGGGATCCCTGCACAGATTCAACCTTCGTGTTGTAAAGAACTATCTTCAAAATATTCATTTTGAATTAAATTAGTATACCATACAAAAATGATCTTGTCAAGTCATTTTTGGGAAAAATGCCTATTTTTAGCTAAAAAATCTCAAAATGAATCTGTTTCATGGGTACACCACCAGCCACCAGCTTGGTTCGCACGTCCTTTACCATCTCCACGCTGCCGCAAATATAATAATCCCCCGCCGGGTCAATAGTTAAATGCTCAGTCACCCGACCATGCAAACCATCCCATTGTTCGGGGCGTTCCGGCTGGGATAAAACCAACTGGTGCTTAAATAACGGAGCGGTTTGCCCCCAGGCATTGATTTCATTGGTCCAAAACAAATCACCTTCGGAGCGAACGCCGAAGAGAAGTTCTAGTCGTTCATCGATAGCCGGTTTAGCCAGCCTGCCCCCCAGCATGGCCATAATCGGGGCAATGCCGGTACCGGTAGCCACAAAATACTTGCGCGGGGAATGATGATCCTCGCAAACAAATCGGCCCGCGGCAGCGGTAAAAGAGACAGCGGTGCCGGGAGCAATCATCGCAAAAAAGGCCGATGCCTTGCCGTCGGGTAATATTTTTAAACAAAAACGTAATTCCGATTGGTCTGGCAGTGACACAATAGAATAACTACGGGCTACCGAGCCTTCAGCGCCCGGAATTAAAAATTGCACGAATTGCCCCGGCAAGAAAGAAAAATTAGCTGGTTTTTTAACCCAAAATTCCAAAATATCTTTGGCTATAAGTGCCGTATGGGTGAGCAAGGCGGAAAACTGACCAGGCATAGGCGTTGCCAATTGACAAAAGGCCAAAATTTCAATAGAATAAGCGAAAGTTATCTCAGTATACCAGCCGTTATTAGCCTTGGCAACCGTCTAATCATCCATGAAAAAAACTACCCCAGCAGTCAAATCCGCCGCTCCGCGCCTGGATCGCTCAATTTACGATACCGCGGAACCCGAACAATCTTCGTTCCGCTCCGAACCCGGGGTAAACGAAGCCTTGGTGCGCGAAATTTCGGCTCAAAAAAACGAACCAGCCTGGATGCTCAAAAAACGCCTCCAGGGTTTAGCGTTGTTCAAGACAAAGCCCTTACCTGCCTGGGGGCCGGACTTATCCGGGCTTGATTTAGACAAAATTACTTACTTTGTTCGCCCCGGTAGCGCCGAAGCCACTAGCTGGGAGGATGTTCCCGAAAGCATCAAACGCACGTTTGACCGGCTGGGCATTCCCGAAGCAGAAAAAAAATCACTCGCTGGCGTGGGCGCGCAATACGATTCCGACGTGGTGTACCACAATCTGAAAAAAACCTGGCAAGACAAAGGCGTTGTTTTCGAAAACATGGATACCGCCGTCCAACAATACCCCGAATTAGTCAAAAAATACTTTATGACTCAGTGCGTGCCAGTGCACGATCATAAATTCGCGATGCTGCACGCGGCAGTATGGAGCGGCGGCACCTTTATCTATGTGCCAAAAAACGTCAAACTAGATTTGCCGCTGCAGGCCTACTTCCGCATGAACGCGCGCCAGGGCGGGCAATTTGAACACACCCTGATCGTTGCCGACGAGGGATCTGAACTGCACTACATCGAAGGTTGCTCGGCCCCACGCTACGGCCAAAGCTCGCTGCACGCCGGCTGCGTGGAAATTTTCGTGCACGAAGGCGCGCGCGTGCGCTATTCATCGATTGAAAACTGGTCTAAAGATACCTATAACCTCAACACCAAACGCGCCCTGGTGGATGCTAACGGCGTAATTGAATGGGTGAACGGTAACATGGGCTCGGGAACTACCATGCTCTATCCCTCATCGATTCTGCGCGGGCAAGGGGCGCATTCCGATTCGCTCGGCGTGGCCTTTGCCGGGCCAGGGCAGAACCAGGATACCGGTGCCAAAGCCATTCATGCCGCACCGCATACCAGCTCTACAATTGTTTCTAAATCAATTTCGGTTGATGGCGGCATCAACACCTTCCGGGGTTTAATCCATATTACGCCAGCCGCCGAACACGTTAACGCTTCAATGGTTTGCGACGCTTTATTAATCGGCAAAGGCGCCGTGGCCAACACAATTCCGGAATTAAAAATTAAAAACGAACAAGTGAACGTAGCGCACGAAGCGCGGGTGGGCCGCATCGGCGAAGAAGAAATTTTTTATTTGCAATCGCGCGGCTTATCTGAACAAGAAGCCGTTCGCTTGGTGGTCTCGGGATTTATTGAACCAATTATCAAAGCGCTGCCGGTGGAATACGCCTTGGAGTTAAACAAGCTCATTGAAATGGAAATGGAAGGGGCCGTGGGGTAAAAATAATTAAATGAAACACCCCGGGCTGACGCCCGGGGAATTGCGGGGGACTATTAAAACAAAAAGTCCACGTGCATCGTGGACTCTATACCAAAACTCAACAGAAAATAATCGAGACGATTCTAAGTGGACGAAACGTGAAGAAAAAACCAACTGGAAATGTACATTAAACCATTTTCTCTAGAATATCACGTGCTTCCCCTGGAGTGATAGTAAAATTTTTTCCTTTTTTTAACTCATAGGATACAATTTTGCCTGTTCTATCAGCAACTCCTGCGGCAATAAATTCAGCTAAAAGACCCGGCCTAATGTCAATTTTAATTGCACCATCATCTTCTTCTTCGACAGTGTGTGAAGAAATTTTTTCCTCTTCAAAATATTCTCGTCCACTTCTTACTCGTTTTTTTTCGGGTGAACCGCCGCCAATTTCTGGTTTGCTCATAGTATTTTTTGTTTAGTTAATAATACATAAATTATATTACAAGCTATGTCCGACCGAAATAAATTGCCAAAAAAATCTAAAAAATAATGAAGAAATTTCTGGCTATTTCACATAACTTTCCTGTGTATGCGATGTTTGCCAGTGGTATAATTGCACGAAATGCTTACCACTGGCAAATATGGGTTGGGGATTGTGGCGGTACGGAGCAAGCCGTAACCGCATACGCAGTGTTATATGCTGTAGTGCAAAGCAATAGCTGTCCAGAAGGGCAGCCGTTATATTTTGGGGGGATTTTCTTTTCTCTTTTATCAATGCAGCGGCAGCCAAATGACGTTTTTGTTCTGCCATAAATTTTATTATGAGCTAACCGGAGGGGGTTTGGTAACATTAGTTGTGAGATGAAAAATTCAATTTATCAATGCACCACTTTTAGATACTTTTGAATAACTCCATTTGGCGTTTGGTAATTTAGACGTTTTCTTGGTCGATTGTTCAATTTCTCCTGTATGGCATAGAGATCGTTATCAGTTACATCGTCCAGTCTGGTATCTCGTGGTAAATACCGTCGGAGTAATTTGTTCACGTTTTCCACTGATCATTTTTGCCACGAAGCGAATGGTCGACAGAAATAGGTGTCAACACCGAACTGTTTTAATTCGGTATGTCGGTGGTTTTCAACACCATTATCAAACGTCATCGTTTTCATCAGCTCGCCCGGTACGGATTCGATCGTCTTGGTCAGGGCGTCGACAGTGTCAGTTTGATTTTTTCCGATTCGGTTCTGGGCAGAGGGGCAGGGGGTGAATTACCCGCCAATAACTTTCGCTCAATATAAATCAGAGTGTGTGCCAATGTTGATGAAGATAATGAATTCTCCATGGTCCTCAAAAACAGCTCGATAATCACCGCTAACATTAATACTTCTGCAGTTGGGGTATGCTCTATCAACGGAATGATTATTGAGCACTTTGCAAAATTTTTCCTGCACAAATAACTCCAGCCTTTCGTAAAAACGTTCTTGCATTTTTGGCGGAATTCTTTTCAACTTTTTTCTGAATGTAGTATGGAATTTTACTTCCATACCCTACGCTTTGAGGAACTCGATTGCATCTTTGGCTGAGGTGAATCCGGGAGAAAGGTTTTTACCGTGAGAAATGTCCTTTAACGCATTCTTCACTTCTCGTGCAGTCTTTGCGTTAAATTTTTCGCTCCCAATCAATCCCAACGTTAAATCACCCTCAACAAAGGCTTTGGTGGCGAGCTTGAGGATAGACGCAAAGGTAATGCCCTCATGTTGGGCCTTTGCCATGGCTTTTTCCTTCAGTTTTTTATCAATTTTGAAAATCACTTGTGTGGTCATATGGTATAAAATCGGTAATTTAATCTGTATATATTATAGCTATACTTTATATATATGTCAAGTGAGAGAGTCCACAACCGGAAATTCCACTCATACTCTATTTTTCCATCTGAAATACGACCGGTACACTTACTATGTTGCAAAAGTATTATTTTACAATGAACAAAGAGCCACGACCATTTTTGTAAGCCCTAGCCACTTGTGCCTTTGACAAATATTTTCCTGACAATCGTGGATCAAGATAGTGTCTTCCGGTTTTGATTTTTCCATTCTCCATTTCAAGCACAAGTACCAGTGGTGTTCGGTATACCTTTTTTGTTTTTGGATCTGGATAACTTTCTATAAGCTCCACCATCACCAAATCACTACCCTCGGCAATATTTTTTATATCGTATTGCCTTCCCTTAATAGGATACACTTCTTCAAGCTCACCTTTTAGGTCATTTGTGGTTGTAGGAAAAAGCTCCTTTCCTACGATACCTAAATCTACCCAGGTCATGGAGTAATCTTTTGTCATTTTTTGCAGAGCAGACGTAACATTACCATCGACTTCATCTTGAAGAATGTCCAATACTGTTTGTATCTGTTTGCTATATTCCATCTTTTTATATTTGTCAGTCATATATTTTATCATGCATAAATCTTTTTCAGAGTAGTAGCATAATCGCACCTCATACACAGTCATATCACTATCTAACCCGTCACCCTCTCTGAAAATGTAGATCAAATTCGCCCGATTGATAATGAAAAATCGGCGTAACATCCGGAATGGTGAAAATATATTGCGAATAACGTTCGCGTGTATGCGATGTTTTGTGGAGCGTAGTGAAACAAAATATGTGTGAGAAAATTTTTTACTCCTTTAAAATTAATATTGAAAAATTTTGGAACCGCATACACGCTGTTAGGCGGTGTAAAATTTATACTTTATTTTTTTGCGGAACGCCAATTTTCCACACGCCTTTTTCAAGAAAAGCCTCTATTGTTTGGCGTGAGGCTTTATTGATTAAATTAGAATGCGATATTTTATTTATTTTTCCATATTCAGCGAGTGTCATAATCTGCGCACCCGCTAAATATGCGAGTCGTTTGTGATAGCTATTGGTAAGCGCCTTGCCTACTATTTCTTCCATAATTGTTGTCGCGCCTTTGGCATCAAATTCTCTGAATGCTTCGTAGTATTTATTTCTGTCAATAAATTTTATGTTTATCGACACAAATCCTTCCCGTATCAATAAATAATTATTTATTACCCGTCCAATCCGGCCATTACCGTCGCAAAATGGGTGAGTATATTCAAAAGCCAGATGCAACTTCGCAATCCTTTTGATTATATTTTCATGACTCGCGGCATTGTACTCGGACAACATTTTTTCCAAACGACCAACCACTTCCTTGGAGTTGGGAGCGATATGACTGCCCACACGCACAAATTCATTATCTGTTCTAAATCTACCGGCAATATCATCACGAATATTTGAAATCAACATTTTGTGAAGTGATAAAATCACTTCTAGGGTAAGTTCTTGCTCTTTGGCTCTGTGGTCAATATATATAACGACTCGTGCCAAATTTTTTGTCTCAAACATCTCTCGTTCGGTGATGTATCGATCCAAATCTATCTGGAGAAGTATTTTTTCGGTTTCTTCCAGAGTGAGGGTGCTATTTTCAATAGCGTTAGAGTTGTATACCTGCTCGGCTACTTCGGCATCGCTGATTAGCTTTAAAAGCGCCTGTTTCCCAACGGCCGTGTTATAGAATCGCTCTCTTAATTGCGAGATTGTTTTGAAAATATGTAATGTTTTGGACATGGGTATTATTAACAGTTAATAGTAACCTTATTATACACCATTTTCATCTTTTTGTCAATATAATCGTGAAAATACTTAAAAAATTGAGTAATTTCACGATTATTAAATAGGTACGTAGCTCTAAATTACGAAACTCCATTTTAAAGCAAATCTAAGCCACATTTGGTATACTAAAAGACACTCCCAAAGGGAGTGTCTTTTAGTTAACTGCTGTGTCGCATGGATACCCATTCAC